>CAVDXW010000001.1:0-63103 GCA_963613145.1 Bacteroidaceae bacterium
TGCTGACTGCCGGAAGATTCTCGAATTGGCTAAACACTGTTTCGCCAATTTGATCGACAGAATAAACCTTGTAAAATTGTCTTATGTTTTTCAGATTTCCAACCGAAAATCCCTTTCCATAGTTTTTAGTCAGGTATGCCGACAGCTCCTTCAGGAGTTGTGTACCATATGCGGCACGCTTTTCGCCGCGCTGTTCTTCCTCAACGATCATTCTACCGATTTCGTAGTAAGCATAGACCATAGCGAGATTAACAGCAGTTTTGGCATTCTTTCTGGCCTGCGCCAGTACATCAGAAACACTTTCCAAAAAGCTCTGGTTGATTGGGGTAATTTCGTTTTTGCTCATACTCCGCCCCTCCTTACAGCACTTTTACGGAAGTATCCGGCGCCAGCTCCTTGAAAATCTGTGTCACATTGATTTTGGAAGGACTGCTGGCAAAGCTGCTATCACGGAATACAGCCCGCAGCGGCTTGCGCTTGGCGATCTCCTTGACCACGCTTTCGGGAATATTTGCGTCAAAACAGGCGATCAAATCGCCGTCGTTGTAGGTGTGGACGGTGCAGCCGTCGATTTTCTCGGATTTGTACGGCAGGGACAGCGGCAGCCCCCAGTCAATCAGGCAGCCGAACAGCAGGTCGAGGTCGGTGCGGTCATCCTTGATGTTGGATTCCAGACCCGCGAGCATCCCCTGATCGTAGTCATCCGGCGCATAGTAGACATCCTTCATGTTGGTATCGTCCAGCTTGAGAACACGGAAGCCGATGTCGAGGTCTTGCGTGGTCATGGGGCTTTCGGACTTGATCTTGTCTCCGGCGCGGCGGATGCGCTCTTTGCCGATTTCGCAGATGTTATGCGGAACGCCAATGGTGTCCAACAGATTCACTGCATTTTGGGCAACCTTCTTGGCTTTTTCAGAGGCTTCTTTCTGAGGATCAATCGTTTCGGGAAGTTGAACAAGAATAAATTTACGATGCTTGTTCTGCTCAACATCCGCTAAGAACATCGCGTGTGCTGTTGTAGCCGAGCCGGAAAAGAAGTCCAAGATAATGTCTCCATCATCAGTTCCGCAGAACTGGATGATCCGTTGAATAATATCTTCGTCTTTCGGATTTTCAAACACCTTGTCGCCCATTAGCACCGCAAGACGCTTGGATGCCGTTCTGCCATCCTGATAAAACACGCTATAAGGAACTCCGTATTCGTGTTCTTCAAGATAAGACTTAATCGTTGGAACAAAGCTCTCGTCAGCTCCGAAGTTTACACGTCCTTCTTCTATCCAATGTTGCATAGTTTCTTTGTTTGTGATCCACCCTCTTGATGGAATACGCACCGGCTTATGAGTGACTGGGTGCAAAACCTCATATTTGGGGCCGCCACCACCGGGCCATGAAATGTCAGATGCGAAGAAGATTCCGTAATCATCCACTTTGTTATAATGTGAATGATCCTTTGCAGGATGTCCGTCAGCCAATGTTTTATACCATTTTCGTAATTCCTTTTCAATCGAACCACAATCATTACCGTAAATCTGTTTCAGATGCTCATACTCAGCATAAATGTCAGAAAGCCCTTGCTTCTTTTCTCGCCACAGGATTTTGTGTTCTTTCACCCACAGTGCATCTTTGAAGTAACAGAGGATATACTCGTGGGAAACGGAAATGTACTTTGAGTCATTCTTCCTGCCCGCAGACCAAATAAGCTCTGCGATAAAATTGCTCGCACCGAACACTTCATCACAAATCGCTTTAAGAGTGTTTACCTCATTCTCATCAATGCTGATGAAAATAACGCCATCAGGTGTCAGAAGGTTTCTCGAAAGCAGCAAACGAGAATATATCATTGAGCACCAGTCCGAATGAAATCTGCCGTTGGTATCGGTATTCTTGAACAGACGGTTTTTGTCCTCGTCGTACATTCCCATCTGCTCGTTTTCTTCTTCCTGCGAGCGCATGAAATCATCGGCATAGATGAAGTCGTTGCCGGTGTTGTATGGCGGGTCGATATAGATCATCTTGACCTTGCCAAGATAGCTTTCCTGCAAGAGCTTGAGAACTTCCAGATTATCGCCCTCTATGTAGAGGTTTTCGGTGGTGTCCCAGTCCTTGCTCTCCGCCACACAGGGGCGCAGCGTCTTACGAATCGGCTTGTTGGCTTCCACAATTGCCGCCTTCTTGCCGACCCATGTAAACTCATATGCCTCGTCGCCGTCCACTACGTCCGGCGAAAGCATCTGTTTCAGCAGCTCAAAATTGACTGCCCGCTTGTACACCTTCTTCTCCGGCGTACTGTGTTCCTCATCCAGCATTTCCGTGATGCAGTTCGGAAACAGGTCAGCAATGCGGTCTATATTCTGCGCCGTCATATCCGGCGATTCAAATTTCATCTTGTTCATTTTCATTCTCCTTTTTCGGTGCCGTTAGTAAATCAGCATCCACATCTCTGTCACAAATTATACCATCTCACTGCCCCCTTGGCAACCTCGCTTCGTACCCTATGTGTCGAGCAGATTTGTCTCTTCTTTCTTTATTGCGGCTCAACCTTTGAGCTGCCACCCTTGCAGAAACCACTTGCACACCCTTACTTATTAGAGCTACAATTCAGGCAATCCAAAACGATATATATCAAGTGCGACGGGCTGGGCTTTATCCCTATGAATGAGCTGACGAAAAAGGAACCGGCGTGACCGAAGTCACGCCGCTCCCTTGAAAACACATGGTTTTCGCCATTCTTTGATTTTACTGCTTTACGACCACCCGGCTATGGACGGGAGTGCATTTTTTACAGATAGTTCAGCGGGTTGACGAAGGTGCCGTTGAGCTTGATACCGAAGTGGCAGTGGTTGCCGGTGGAGCGTCCCGTCGAGCCCATGCGGGCGATAAGCTGCCCCTTGTGTACCTTCGCGCCGACAGACACCACAAGGCTGCTGTTGTGGCCGTAGTAGGTCTGGTAGCCGTTGCCGTGGTCGATGATGATGAGGTAGCCGTAGCCGCTCATCCAGCCGGAGTATGTCACCGTGCCGCCGTCGGAGGCGTAGATGGATGTACCGTAGCTGTTGGCAATGTCGATACCGCTGTGATAGGTGCTGCCCAGCAGATAGCGTGTGCCGAAGTAGCTGCTGAGCACGCCGGTACACGGCCACGCGAACGACCCCGTGGGATACCATGTGGGACGCTCCTTCGTGCCGCGGAGCTGCTGCTCCGTCACCGGCTGGGAGAGGGTGACGCTGGCCACCACCTCGCGCTCGGTCTCTGCGCCGTTGATATAGGTCACATTGGCGGTGACATCCGCCTTGCCGTACACACCGGCGGAGGTAACCTTATATTCGCCCTGATACATGGACGAATCATCGGTGTATTCCACGGGATACGCCACATCCTGCACATATCGCTGCCGCTCCACATTCACCACGGTCAGATAGGGTACGGCGTTGCTGATGGTCAGCACATCGCCCACGCGGAGAATGTCGGGGTCATAGCCCTCGTTCAGCTTCATCAGGTCGTCGATGGAGATGTCGTAGTCCTCGGCGATGCTGTAATAGCTGTCGCCGCTCTCCACGGTGTAGGTCACCTCGCCCTGCTTCGTCTCGTTGAGTATCTCGGCAATGTAGCCGAGGTTCATCACATAGGAGGACTCGACATACTCCTCGCGTATCTCCACATCCTCCACGAAATAGGCGTTCACGGTGTCGTCCGTCTGGTAGCCCAGCTTGAGCTGCTCCAGCAGATCCTCCAGTGCGCCGGAGCGGGTGGTGGCCACCACCTTTTCCCCGTCCACATACAGCACATAGGCGTATTCCACCTCGCCGAGTGCGTCGCCCAGCGTCTCCTCAAATTCCTCACTGCTCAGAAGCTCGCGGCGGGGATAGACACCGGCATCCACGGTGAGGAGCGTCGTATCGATGGTATAGCTTTCGTCACCGGTCGTCGTGCGGGTGATAGTCTCCAGCTCCTGCGCCACCTGTCGGGCAGCGTGACGGGAGGAGACAACGCCCAGCAGGTGACCGTCATAGCTGACCTCCGCGCCCAGTGTGTACAGAGACAGCACCGTGGCCGCCGCCGCGATGCCCATGGCTCCGGCAAGATAGGCCACGGGGTGCAGCTTCATCGTCTCGAAGAAGTGGCGGCGTTTGCCGCCCAGCCAAGCCCAGCCCCTGCGCCGGTTCGCCCACCGCTCGCGCACCGTGGCGGCGAAACGCTCGATGCTGCTGCGGAAAAAGAGGAAAAGCTGCGCCGCGCCGAATTCGGATTCGGGGAATCGCCGTGCGCGGTTGGCGGCGGCGAGGTTGTCCGCCTTGCCGCGCAGCTCGCGCAGCCTCTGCCCCAGCTGGCGGCAGCCGGCCTGAATGTTCAGGGTGAACAGGTCGTGGTGCTCATCGCAGAAGTGCCGCCAGCTTATTAAATTGTCACGCCATAGCTGCCACAGCTCCGAGAGCGTCATGTGCTCCCGATTCGGGTCGCGGTCGGATGGCTTTTTTTGCTGTTGTTGATTCTGCGTCATGGTATAGCCCCTAAAAGTTACAAATAGTTACAAAAAGTATAATACCCTTTTTTCACCCCCGCGTCAAGGTCGAAATTGTAAACAAACTTCCGCGCCGAAAAAAAGCACCCCCCCGCAGGGTGCTTTCGGGACGGCGGAAAAGGCCGCTCCAAACAGACAGGCTGTTGAAAAAAGCGGGCCGCTTTCGCCCGTTAAGGCAAAAATTCCGTCGTAGGCTTCGCCCTGCCCGTCTTTTTATTGCCTTGTCTCCGCGTGCATCAATGAAACCAACAGCTTGATTTGAGGAAATGGCACATTTCTTATTTTACCATGCTTTTGCATAGCAAAATAACGGTCACACAATCCAAACGGACTGTGTGACCGTATTTATATCAGTTGTTTTGCCTACGCTGTTTGCGTCAACTTTTTATTGGCGCTGTTCCTTGATGGCAGCCTGTGCTGCGGCCAGACGCGCAATGGGCACACGGAAGGGGGAGCAGGAGACATAGTCCAGACCCACCTTGTGGCAGAACTCCACGCTGGAGGGATCGCCGCCGTGCTCGCCGCAGATGCCGAGGTGCAGGTCAGGGCGGGTGGCGCGGCCCAGCTTGCAGGCCATGTCCACCAGCTTGCCGACACCGACCTGATCGAGGCGGGCGAACGGATCGCTCTCGTAGATCTTGTGGTCGTAGTAGGAGGGCAGGAACTTTCCGGCATCGTCACGGCTGAAGCCGAAGGTCATCTGCGTCAGGTCGTTCGTGCCGAAGGAGAAGAACTCGGCCTCCTTGGCGATCTCGTCGGCGGTCAGCGCAGCGCGGGGGATCTCGATCATCGTGCCGACCAGATACTTCATCTTCATGCCGGCGGCGGCCAACTCCTCGTCGGCGGTCTTGACGACGACATCCTTGACGAACTTCAGCTCCTTGACCTCGCCCACCAGCGGGATCATAATCTCGGGCACCATGCTCCAGTCGGGATGCTTCTTCTGCACGTTGATGGCGGCGCGGATGACGGCACGGGTCTGCATGACGGCGATCTCCGGGAAGGTGACGGCCAGACGGCAGCCGCGATGACCCATCATGGGGTTGAACTCGTGCAGGGAGGCGATGATGGCCTTGATGTCGGCCACGGACTTGTTCATATCCTTGGCCAGCAGCTCGATGTCGCGCTCCTCGGTGGGAACGAACTCGTGCAGGGGAGGATCGAGGAAGCGGATGGTGACGGGGCAGCCCTCCATGGCCTCGTAGATGCCCTCAAAGTCGCCCTG
Source organism: Bacteroidaceae bacterium (assembly GCA_963613145.1). Taxonomy (GTDB): domain Bacteria; phylum Bacillota; class Clostridia; order Oscillospirales; family Oscillospiraceae; genus Vescimonas. Next base: position 5,745 of record CAVDXW010000001.1, read on the forward strand.
CTGCATGGGCAGCAGCTTGGCCAGAGCCTTCTCGCGCTGCTCCTTGGTGTCGGAGCAAATCATCTCGCGGATGGCAGCGATACGATCGCTCTCGAAGAACATATGCTCGGTACGGCACAGGCCGATACCCTGCGCACCCAGAGAGCGGGCACGGGCAGCATCGGCGGGCGTGTCGGCGTTGGTACGCACCTGCAAACGGCGGAACTTGTCCGCCCAAGCCATGATGCGGCCGAAGTCGCCGCCCACGCTGGCATCCACGGTGGGCATGGCACCGTCATAGATATTGCCGGTGGAGCCGTCCAGACTCATCCAGTCGCCCTCGTGGTAGGTCTTGCCCGCCAGTGTGAACTTCTTGTTTGTCTCGTCCATGTTGATGGCACCGCAGCCGGAGACGCAGCACTTGCCCATGCCGCGAGCCACAACGGCGGCGTGGGAGGTCATGCCGCCGCGAACGGTCAGGATGCCCTGGGCGGCCTTCATGCCCTCGATGTCCTCGGGAGAGGTCTCCAGACGGACGAGAACGACCTTCTCGCCGCGAGCTGCCCACTCCTTTGCGTCCTCGGCGGTGAAGACGATTTTGCCGCAGGCCGCGCCGGGGGAGGCAGGCAGAGCCTTGCCGACAGGCTCGGTGGCCTTCAGAGCCTTGGGGTCAAACTGGGGGTGCAGCAGCGTGTCGAGGTTGCGCGGGTCGATCATGGCGACGGCCTGCTGCTCGGAGATCATGCCCTCGTCCACGAGGTCGCAGGCGATCTTCAGCGCGGCGGGCGCGGTGCGCTTACCGTTGCGGCACTGGAGCATATACAGCTTGCCGTGCTCCACGGTGAACTCCATATCCTGCATATCACGGTAGTGATCCTCAAGAATGTTGCAGACCTTAACGAAATCGGCATACGCCTCGGGGAACTTCTCGGCCATCTCAGCGATGGGCATGGGGGTGCGCACACCGGCGACAACATCCTCGCCCTGCGCATTGGTCAGGAACTCGCCCATGAGCTTCTTCTCGCCGGTGGCGGGGTCGCGGGTAAACGCCACGCCCGTGCCGCAGTCGTCGCCCATGTTGCCGAACGCCATGGACTGCACATTGACGGCCGTGCCCCAGGAGTAGGGAATATCGTTGTCGCGGCGGTAGACATTGGCGCGGGGGTTGTCCCAGGAGCGGAACACGGCCTTGATCGCACCGATGAGCTGCTCCTTGGGGTCGGTGGGGAAGTCGGAGCCGATCTTGGACTTATACTCCGCCTTGAACTGCATGGCCAGCTCCTTCAGGTCGGCGGCATTCAGCTCAACATCCTGCGTCACGCCCTTCTTGGCTTTCATGGCATCGATGAGCTGCTCGAAGTACTTCTTGCCCACCTCCATGACGACATCGGAGTACATCTGGATGAAGCGGCGGTAGCAGTCCCACGCCCAGCGGGGGTTGTTGGACTTCTTGGCGATGACCTCCACCACATCCTCGTTCAGGCCGAGGTTCAGGATGGTGTCCATCATGCCGGGCATGGAGGCACGCGCACCGGAGCGCACGGACACCAGCAGGGGATTCTCCAGATCGCCGAACTTCTTGCCGGTGATCTTCTCCATCTTCTCGATATACTCCATGATCTCCGCCATGATCTCGCTGTTGATCTGGCGGCCATCCTCATAATACTGCGTACACGCCTCGGTGGTGATGGTGAAGCCCTGGGGAACGGGCAGACCGATGTTGGTCATCTCGGCCAGGTTCGCGCCCTTGCCGCCCAGCAGCTCGCGCATCTTGGCGTTGCCCTCGGTGAACAGGTAACAGTACTTCTTGCTCATTAGAAATCCTCCCTATATGAATTTAATTGTACCAAACATTGAGAACAATTTATTATAGTCATATTTCCCGCCAAAATCAACCCTTTAATAGATGTTTTTACAAAAAAAGTTATTTCTTCGCCATCGCCCGCGAAAAGCCCGCCGCACGCATGTATTTTTACCCCAGAAGCGGGGATCCATAACGGGAAATTCCGGGTGAAGGTGCAGCTTTGCCGGACTGTCAGGCGGCACTCAGCTCCGACTGAGTGCCGCCTGTTTTTGCCTTATTCCGCTTCGCCCGGCGCGACCAGCACAATCTTATCGGCGCGGTCGTAATCGCTGTACGCCTCCTCGGTGGAGCGCAGGAGCGTACCGTCACCGCTGTAGACATTGCGGTAGGTGCGGACGGCGTAGCCGTTGTGCCCGTACTGCTCCACCTGTGTCGTGCCGGGGGCGATGTCCTCGGACTCGCGGTAGAGCGTCCTGCTCTCGGAGTAGGAGAGAAATTTATTCGTCATGACCACATAGTTGTCATCGGTTTTCGTGCCCAGCAGCGTGATCGTGAGCTGATTGGTCTCATCATTGTAGCTCGTGGTGATTTTGATGGGGAAATCGGTACTGTTTCGGAAGGCAAAGTCGGGGCCGCCCCAGCTCACGGTGGCATCACAGCCCGTGACGGGCATATAGCCGGGGTCGAACATGTGGGCGTAGCGCAGGACAATCTTCAAATTGCCCATCAGCGCGGCGTAGTACAGTGTGGAGGACACCTGACATATCCCGCCGCCGATGGAGGTAACGGTCTTGCCGCCCGCATACGCCGCGGCGGGCTGGAAGCCCCGCGCCTCGGTGCGCTCTCCGACGGTGGCGTTGTACCAGAACTCCTCACCGGGGTTATAGACCTTTCCGTCAATGGCGGCCGCCGCCAGCTTGATGTTCTGCCGCCGTCCCCAAGGGCCGGCGCAGGTGGTGGTGCAGGTGCCGAGAACATCCCGGAACATGGCCGTCGTCAGCTCCTCGGTGGAGGCGGGCGGGAACTGTACCTGCGCGTCCGCCAAAAACTCCTCGCCCGGCGCGGCGGCGTCGAGCTGCCTCTGCACCGTCTCCACATCGAACTGGACACCGACGCGGGAGCGCGTGGGCTTGCCCGTGGTGCGGTCGTAGGTCGCCGCCGCCATCGTGCCGCAGATGTCGTCATGGAGCTGCTGTATGTCCAATGCTTTGGCCGTGTGCTGCGCGAAGACGCACTCCACCTGCCGCGCCGCCGCAGACAGGTCACGGCTCTCAAGCCGCTGCCGCAGCGTGTCGCCCAGCGCGGCGGGGTCGAGCTTTTCGCCGTCCTGCGGCTTGGTGATGTACAGCCCCTCACCCTCCACCAGCCGATAGCCGCCGTCCACCAGCGTACACGCCACGGTGTCGGACAGCGTTTCACACGCGGCGGCGAGCTTTTCGCCGTCCACATCCAGCTGCGGAGTCGCGTCCACGGTTCTGTACAGGCTCTCGATGAGCCGCCAGCCGCCGCGCAGAAACACCGCAGCATCGCTGCCCCAGCCGCGTTCCTGCACATCGCAGCCCGCCGCCTGTGAGACATAGCTGGGCAGGACGGTCACACCCAACCCGGCGAGGGACACACTGCCGAGCTCCTGTCCGTTGCGGGTAAGCTTGACGGTCGTTTCGCTCAAAATCGTCTCGCCCTGCTCCGTCCAGAGCTGCTCAACCTCCTGTGCGGACAGGCCTGAAACCTCCAACCCCAGCACGGAGGTGCGCGGAAACGCGGCGTGGGCGTAGAGCATCTGCGCCGCCGCGCAGCAGCCGGCATACGCCAGCACCAGCACGGCGACAATAATACCGATAACCGGTCCCGTCCTCCTGCCGCCGGACGCGGGCTGATTTTTCTTTTTTTCGGGCGGAGCCAGCCGCTTTCCGCGCTTTTGCGGCGCGACAGCCGTCCCCACAGCAGAGGACGGCCTGACTTCCTCTCTCATGCTGCCCCCCTCCTTTTTCATCGTTGCTGCCCGCATTGTACCACGCCTGCACGGGAAATGGGTTACAAAAGCGTTACGAGATTTTTTATTTCCCGCCGCATTACGCCGTTTTTCGACGGTGGACAGGGCGTACAATAAAGAAAAAGGGAGGGAAGCACCATGAGCAAGCAGCAGAAAACGGAATTTTTATCCAGCCGCGTGCGGTACATACCCATCAACGACATACGCCCCAATCCCCAGCAGCCGCGCCGCCGCTTCGACACGGAGGCATTGCAGGAGCTGGCGGGCAGCATCTCCGCCTACGGCATTTTGCAGCCGCTGACCGTGCGCTCGCAGGGCGGCGGGTACGAGCTGATCGCGGGTGAGCGGCGGTGGCGGGCGGCGCGTATCGCGGGACTGCGGCAGGTTCCCTGCCTGCTGGCGCGGGTGGACGAGGAGGACGCGGCACTGCTTGCACTCATCGAGAATTTGCAGCGGCGCGATCTGGACTACATGGAGGAGGCGGCGGCGATAGCGCGTCTGGTGCGGCGGTACGGGCTGAGCCAGCAGCAGGCGGCGGAAAAGCTGGGGCGCAGCCAGTCCGCCGTGGCCAACAAGCTGCGCCTGCTGCGGCTGGAGGAGCCGGTCGTGGACGCGCTGCACCGCTACGGACTGACGGAACGGCACGCCCGCGCCCTGCTGCGGCTGGAGGACGGCGAGCAGCGGCTGGCGTCGGCGGAGCAGATGGGGCGGCAGGGCATGAATGTCGCGGCGGCGGAGGCGTACATCGACAGGCTCATCGCGCAGGCGCAGACCACGCCGCCCAAGCGCAGGAGCACCTATATTCTCAAGGATGTGCGCCTGTTCCTCAACAGCGTGGAGCGCGGCATCAAGCTCATGCGCGATGCCGGCGTGGGCGCGAAAATAGCGCGGCAGGACACGGAGGACGAGATCTGCCTGACCGTGCGCATTCCCCGCACGCAGCGCAGATGACCGCCGCCGCAGGCAAAAGAAAACCACCCCCCTCGGGGGTGGGCTTTCTTCACTGCCTTGTGCGTATATCGTCGCCGAAAAACGGCAGAATCTCGTATGTCCCCTCGATACGGGAGAGAACGGGCGCACCGTAGCGGGCGGCAAGCTCCTGCGGAGCCAGGTTCGTGTTGATGATGGTCGCCTTGCCGGAGAGCATCCGCCCGTTGACGATCTGATAGAGTGCGCTCTGGACGAAGGAGGTCGTCATCTCCGTGCCGAGGTCGTCCAGAATCAACAGATCGCACCCCTCACAGCGGCGGACATCGGCGGCGTTCGTCTCATCGGGGCGGAACTTCGCGTCCTCCATGCGGGCGAAAATGCTGATGGCGGTGTCGTAGACCACGGAGAAGCCACCCTCGCTGACCACACGGGCAACACAGGCGGACAGAAAGGTCTTTCCCAGCCCCGTGCCGCCGGAGAGGAGCAGATTGCCGCCGCCGCGTGAAAACTGGTTGGCGTAGTCGCGGCAGACATCAAAATTATGCTCCATATTGGCGCGGGGAGAGATACCGTACCCCTCCCACTCCGTGCCGTCGTAGAGGTCGAAGCGGAAATTTTCAAACCGCGCCTCACCCAGCGGGAGCAGACGCGACAGCTCCGCAAGCTGCTCACGGGCGTAGTATTCGCGCAGGCAGCGGCACACGCCGCGGCTGTCGTAGCCCGTGTCGCCGCAGAGGGAGCAGGCGGGCTTGTCCTCCAGATAGTCGGCGGGATAACCCATCTCCGCAAGGAGGTTGACACGCTCCTGCTGGAGCGACAGATTTTCCTCGCGCAGCTTACGCAGGGCAGGCAGAGGATCCTCGCCCTTTTTTGCGGCGGCAGCCACGATACGGCTCATGGTGGCGCGCAGAGCCTGCTCTATCTCCCGCAGGCGAGGCTTGCGCTCATACACCTCGCGGCGACGCTGCTCCATCTCCGCCTCGCGCCGCTGCTTTGCCTGATCGAAGCGGGCGATCGCCCGCTGCATGATGATTCCGTCGTAGGACATACTCTCACCTCTTTATATAGCGGCGCATCCACGCATCCCTCCCGCTGCCGCCCGCAGGCTGTGCCGGTGTCCCGGGGGAGGCGTTGGCGACACTCTTGCCGCCCTTTTCGCCCTGCTCGACCTGACGCGGCGTGTGCCAGCCCGCCTCGTGCCAGCGGCGGAGGATACCGTGCAGATACCGCCAGTTCAGATCCTTCTTGTAGAACACCGTGCGCTCATACGCCAGTGCCACCGTCTCCGGCGGGAAGCCCATGTCGATCCACTGGTCGATATAGCGGCGTTCCGCCTCCACGGGCGGGCGGCCGTGTATTTGCAGCACGCTCAGATAGGACGCGGACTTCCTGTTCTTCTCCGCCCAGCCCTTGAGGTACCTGGCGGCGGAATTCTGGTCAAAGATGCCCAGCTGCGCCCAGCGATAGCCCTCCTTTTCGATCTGCCGCAGGGTGGGTCTGCGCCCCTCGCCCCACTGCTGCTTGCCGCGTTCCACGCAGTGACACACCAGCAGATAGATCACATCGGCGGGCATACCCACATCATCGTACAGCCCCGCGAGAATTTGCAGATCGGGGGTGCGGAGCTTCTTGCCGAGCTGCTGTTCCGTCTGCGGTACCAGCAGGCGAAAGCCCTCGTTGTCCGTCAGCAGCCCCGCAATGTCCTCTGTGGTGTAGACAGGCCGCTCGTCTGCGGGCGCGGGCTGCGTCTGGTGCAGCGGGCGCGGGAGCAGTCCCAGCTCCTGCAAGGTCTTCTCCGCCGCATCGATACGCAGGCGGCTCAGGGGCAGTGCCTTTTCCAGCTCCTCCGGCGTAACGCCCCTGCCGAAGCGGCAGAGGGCGAGGTACAAAAGGGCGGCATCGCCCTGACCGCTTTGCAGCAGCAGATCTGCGCTCTCGGCACTTATGGTGAGCTGCTCGCGCCTGTCGCGCAGGATGTATCCGTCCATGCCGCGCCTCCCTTTCTCATAGTGCCCTCTATTCTACACGAAAAAGCGGGCGGCGTAAAGCGGGGGACGACAACTTTTTACAAATTTCCTCTTTTCGGGAAAATTTACTTTTCTCCGCCCGGATTTGTGCTATAATATAGTCTGTATATCTGTACACAATTATTGCTATCATCAAGGAGGGCTTTGGCATGGCAAATCGGGTAACAATGACCATTTGCGGCACGGAGTACATCCTCGTGGCGGAGGAGGACGCCGCCTACATGGAGAGGATCGGCGGGATGGTGGACGCGGAGATGAAAAGCCTGATGGACGCCGCCCACATGAGCCGCGACGCGGCGGCAGTGCTGACGGCGGTGAATTTCGCCGACCAGCTCGCCAAGGCGCAGGACAGCGCGGAGAATCTGCGCCGTCAGGTCAAGACCTATCTGGATGAGGCGAGCCGCGCCAAGAACGAAGCATCCGAGCTGCGCCGCAAGCTGCAAAACGCGCAGAACCAGAATAACCGCCGCGGATGATGGAGCTTCTGTCTCCCGCGGGAGGGGTTGACGCGCTGGTCGCCGCCGTACAGAGCGGTGCGGACGCGGTGTATATGGGCTTCGGTGCGTTCAATGCGCGGCGGAGCGCGAGGAATTTTACCGACGAGGAATTTGCGTCGGCGGTGCGGTACTGCCATCTGCGCGGGGTGCGGGTATTCCTGACGCTGAACACGCTGGTGACGGATCGCGAGCTGCCGCAGGCGGCGGAGGCACTGCGCCGCGCCAACGCCATGGGCGTGGACGCGGTGCTCGTGCAGGACTGGGGACTTCTGACGCTGGCAAAGGAGATCGTCCCCGACCTGCCCCTCCACGCCAGCACACAGATGAGCCTTTTCACGCGGGGCGGGGCGAACGCCGCCGCCCAACTGGGCATGGAGCGCGTGGTGCTGGCGCGGGAACTGAATCGCGATGAGGTCGCGGAGATATGCGCGGGGTGCAGGGCGGAGATTGAGGTCTTCGGCCACGGCGCACTGTGCATGTGCTATTCGGGACAGTGCGAGATGAGCGCGGTGCTGGGGCAGCGCAGCGGCAATCGCGGCGCGTGTGCCCAGCCGTGCCGATTGCCCTACGGCGTGAACGCACCGTGCGGGAATGCCTACCCGCTGAGCCTGAAGGACGCGAATCTGTCCGTGTACCTGCATGACATGGAAGCCATCGGCGTGGACTGCCTGAAGATAGAGGGTCGGATGAAACGCCCCGAATATGTCGCCGTGGTGACGGGCATCTACCGCCGTCTGCTGGATGAAAGGCGGCTGCCCACGGCGGCAGAATCTGCCGCACTGGAGCAGGCGTTCTCGCGCAGCGGCTTCACGGACGGCTACTGGCGCGGCAAAAAGGGCAAGGCCATGTTCGGCACACGCCCCGAGGGTCTGCCGGAGCCGAAGGAGCTGTTCGCCAAAGCACGCACGGTCTACGAAAACGGCAAGGAAAACCGAAGGATACCCGTCAACCTCCACCTGACGGTGAAGCGCGGCGAACCGGTGCGGCTGGGCGGCTCCTGCGCCGTCCGCAATGGCGTGACCATGGTCTTGGCCACAGGCGGGGTGCCGGAGGAGGCGCGAAGCCGCTCCGTGACGGAGGAGGAGCTGCGCCGGCGGCTGGACAGGACGGGCGGCACGGTGTTCACGGCGGATAGCATCGAAATAGAACTGGACGAGGGGCTGATGGTCTCCGCCGGAGCGGTCAACGGCCTGCGGCGCGAGCTGCTGGACGAGCTGGCGGCGCAGCGGCAGGAGATCCCCGTACGGCGGGAGCTGCCCGCCTCCCCCCTGCCCGAACCGCCGCAGGGCGCGGAGCACATGGACTTCACCGTCTCCGTCAGCCGCGCCGAGCAGATAACGGAGGCATTGCTGGCGGAAAAGCCCGCCATCGTGTATATCCCCATTGAGGAGCTGGACAAGCTGAACCTGTCCGCGTACAGCGGCGAAGCGGAGCTGTGCGCGGTACTGCCGCGTGTGTTCCGCACGGCGGACGAAAAGCCGCTGCGGGAGATTTTGGCACGGCACACGGAGGTATCCTCCGTGACGATTGGGAATTTAGGCCATCTCACCATCGCGGAGGGGCTGGGCAAGCGTCTGCGCGGGGACTTCGGGCTGAATATCTACAACAGCCGCGCCGTGCGATTCTGGCGGGAGCGGGGCTTGGACTCCGTGACCGTCAGCTTCGAGCTGCGCTGGCAGCAGGTACGGGGCTTGGGCAAGTACGCGCCCTGCGAGGCCATCCTCTACGGGCATCTGCCGCTGATGGTCACGGAAAACTGCGTGACGCGCTGCGGCGTGGGCTGCACCCACGGCGCGGGCAGCGTCCTCACCGACCGCAGGGGCGCACGCTTCCCCGTGCTGTGCACCTACGGCTGCCGCTGCGAGATAGAAAACGGCAAGGTGCTGGTGCTGGCGGATAAGCCGGAGATCTTCCGCTGCGGCCTGCGCTACGGGCGGCTGCGCTTCACGACGGAGAGCCCCGCAGAGTGCGCGGCGATACTGCGGGCGCACAAGGCGGGAACCATTGCCGCCGATGAGAGCAGCACAAGAGGTCTGTTCTATCGCGGCGTGGAGTGAAAAAGAGCCTGCTGCCTCCGTCATTCCGAGCCGGTGGCCGCTTTTAAACTCCCCGTAATTTTTGTTTTATATTATACCATTCGTATTGTATTTAAGGAGTAAAACACCACTATGGAGCTGAAAATCAAGCCTCTGTCCCCGAAAATCGGGACGGAGATACCCCTGCCGAAATTCGCCACCGAGGGTGCGGCGTGTATGGATCTGTGCGCCTGCACAGACGCGGCGGTGACGCTGAACGCCGGTGAACGGCGGCTCATCCCGACAGGTATCGCCATTGCGCTGCCGTCGGCAGAATATGCTGCGCTGGTGTTCGCCCGCAGCGGGCTGGGCATCAGGAAGGGCGTATGCCTGAGCAACGGCGTGGGGGTCATCGACAGCGACTATCGCGGCGAGATCGGTGTGGGACTGGTGAACCTCGGCGGCGAGCCTTACACCGTGCAGCCCGGCGACCGCATTGCGCAGCTGATGGTCGTGCCCGTGGTGCAGCCCACGCTGACGCTGACGGATGACCTGGACGAGACGGAGCGCGGCGCGGGCGGCTTCGGCTCGACAGGCAGGTGACGGAGATGGCAAAAATCGTGCTGGCCTCCGCCTCCCCCCGTCGGCAGGAGCTGCTGCGCCGGATAGGCATTCGTGACTTCTCCGTCCGTGTGCCGCAGGTGGAGGAAGCCTTCCCCGACGGCCTGACGCCGCAGGAGACGGTGTGCCATATCTCGCGGGAAAAGTCGGCGGCCGTGGTGTCGGCGGAGGACGAGCTCGTCATCACGGCGGACACGATGGTCTTTCTCGACGACCGCAAGCTCGGCAAGCCCGCTGACGAAGCGGAGGCTCTGCGGATGCTGACGGCCTTACAGGGTCGGCACCACACGGTGTGTACCGGCGTGACGGTGCGGCAGGGGGAAAAATCCCTCACCCGCGCACAGACCACGGAGGTATACTTCCGTCCCGCCACGGAGCGGGAGCTGCGCGCCTATATCGCCGCAGGCGAGCCGATGGACAAGGCGGGAGCCTACGGCGTACAGGGACAGGGTGCGCTGCTGGTGGAGCGCATCAACGGGGATTTCTTCAATGTGATGGGTCTGCCGGTGGTGCTGCTGAGTGAAATGCTGGCGGACTTCGGCGTTACATTATTAGGTTGATACAGGGGTACACCCAATGAAGCGATTTTTTACAAAAACGGGAATATGGCTGCTGGCAGCGGCGGCGACCATTGCGGTGATACTGTGCGTGGTGTCGGCTCTCGGCTCCGGCACGGGACTGGTGCGCAACGCGCTGGGCGTGATCGCCTCGCCGTTTCGTTCGGCGGGCGCGGCGGTAAGCGGGTGGGTCGGCGGCATTGCCAACCACTTCGAGAGCGTGGAGACCCTACAGCAGGAGAACGAGGAGCTGCGCGGGCAGATAGCGGAGCTGGAGGAACAGCTCCGTGCGGCACAGCCCGCAGCGGAGGAGAACAGCCGCCTCCGCGAGCTGCTGGGACTGCGCCAGCAGCGCAGCGACCTGCAATTCGAGGCGGCGCATGTCACGCAGCGCGAGGTTTCCAACTGGGCGAGCACGCTGGTGCTCGACAGGGGTACGGAGCACGGCGTGGCCGTGGGCAACTGCGCGGTGGACAGCACCGGCGCGCTGGCGGGCGTGGTGACGGAGGCAGGGCTGAACTGGTGCCGCCTTGCCACGGTGCTGGACACGGAATCGCAGTTCGGCGCAGCGGTGTTCCGCACGGGCGAGACTGCCGTTGCCGGCGGCGAGCTGTCGCTGATGAGCGAGGGCAAGCTGCGCCTGCAATACCTCACGGACAGCACCAGCCTCATCAAGGGCGACATCGTTGTCACCTCCGGCCTCGGCGGGTACTATCCCGCCGGACTGGTCATCGGCACGGTGGACGCGGTGCAGACGGATGACGGCGGTCTGGCGCGGTACGCGGTGCTGACGCCGAAATGCGATGTCGAGCACACGCAGGAGCTGTTTATCATCACGGACTTTGATGTGATACAGTGACGGAGGACGGCTATGACACGGCGCGCTATCGTGATAAAATGGATACTGTACTGTCTGTGTGCCCTGCTGCTGGGGCTGGTGCAGACGCAGGTGCTGATACACATTAAGGTGTGGGGCGTTCACCCGTTTCTGCTGCCCGCCATTGCGGTGATACCCGTGACGCTGGAGCGAAACGAACAGGCTCTCATCTACGCGGTGTTCTTCGGCATCGTGTGCGACCTGCTGTCCCCTGTGGCGGGGCTGCCGTGCTTCTACGCGCTGGCGTTCTGCCTCGGCGCGGCGGTCGCGTGGATGCTCGGCGGGCAGGTCATTGTGGCCGGGCCGGTGTGCTCACTGGCGGCAACGGCGGCGGCCATGCTGGTGTGCGGACTCCTGCACCTGCTGGTGCTGGCCGGTGGGCAAAACGCCTCACTGCCGGCGGCAGCCCTGCTGCTGGGTCGGGAGCTGCTGTTGACGCTGCCCTTTGCGGCAGCGTCACATCCGCTGCTGCGCTGGGTGCAGCAGCGAACACAGAGCGATTGAGACGGAAAAGGAGCTCATAGGAGAAACCGTTATGATGAAGAATCCCCATCCCGCCAAGCGGCGGCTATATATGCTCTCGGGCTTTTTCGGCGCATTTATCCTGCTGTTCTTCGCCGTACTGTACCACGAACAGGTGATACACGGCACCGAAAACCGCGCCAAATCCATCAGCAGCAACACGACCAGCGAAACGGTGACGGCCTCACGCGGCACGATCACCGACAGAAACGGCAAGGTGCTGGTCAGCAACCGCCTTGCCTACACGCTGGTGCTGGACAAGAGCAGCTTCGGCAAGGACGAGAGTGCGCTGAACGCGGCGATACTGCGCCTTATCGAGCTGTGTCAGGCGCAGGACACGGCGTGGAACGACACGCTTCCCATGACCACGGGCGGTGTACCGACACTGACCTCCAAGAGCCGTTCGGACAGCTTCAAGAAATATCTTACCGACAACAAGCTGCCGACAGACGCCACGAACGCGGAGCTTTTCGCCGCCATGCGCAAGCTCTATAGCATCGACGAAGGTCTGAGCAACACGCAGGCGCGGCTGGTGGTCGGCGTGCGCTACGAGCTGGACGGCCGCAGCAGCTATACCTTCGCGGAGGATGTGTCCACGGAGCTGCTGAGCCTTATCACGGACGGAAACTATCAGGGCGTGACCATCAAGACGGCGGCGGCGCGTGTCTACAACACGAAGCTGGCGGCGCATATTCTCGGCACGGTGGGCGCGATCTGGCAGGAGGAGTGGAGCAGCGACGAGAGCACGGGCTATGTCGGCTACGCCGACAAGGGCTATAACATGAACGACCTTGTCGGCAAGGACGGCGTGGAAAAGGCGTTTGAGGAGTACCTGCACGGCAAGGACGGGCGGCGGCTCATCACCACGGACGAAAACGGCAAGATAACGGGCGAGCTTTACACCCGCGAGCCGCAGCCCGGCGGCACGGTGGCACTGACGCTGGACATTGATTTGCAGCAGGTCGTGGAGGACACGCTCACCGAGACGATACAGGGCATGGTGGACAAGGACAGCAACGAGCGCGGCGGCGCGGCGGTCGTCATCGAGGTCGGCACGGGCGAGGTGCTGGCCTGCGCCAGCTATCCCACCTACGACCTTGAAACCTTTAATCAGGACTATACGGAGCTGGCCTCTGACGAGCGGCTGCCCATGTTCAACCGCGCCACGCAGGGGATCTACGCCCCCGGCTCCACCTTCAAGCTGTGTACCTCCGTTGCTGCGCTGGAGGAGGGCATCATCACCCCCAGCACCATCATCGAGGACAGGGGCATCTACACCTATTACAAGGATCCCCAGCCGATGTGCTGGATCTGGCGGCAGGCGGGCATGACGCACGGACGCATCAATGTCAGTCAGGCCATCGTGGATTCCTGCAACTACTTCTTCTACGAGGTCGGGCGGCTGACAGGCATCGCCAAGCTGGACGAATACGCCACCGCCTTCGGCCTCGGCCAGCACACGGGCATCGAAATCGGGGACGCGAGCGGCGTTCTCGCCTCGCCGGAGTGGGCGGAGGCGAACGACCGCGAGTGGACGGACGGCCAGACCATCACCGCTGCCATCGGCCAGTCCTATAACCTGTTCACCCCCATCCAGCTTGCCAACTATGTGGCCACGCTGGTATCCGGCGGCGAGCACTACGAGGCGCATCTGTTGAAATCCGTTAAGTCCTACGATAATTCGCGAATTATCGCCGTTTACGACAAGGAGCCGCTGAACGACATGGAGCTGTCCGCCTCCACGCTTGCGGCCGTCACAAAGGGTATGCACGACCTGACCTACGATTCCCTGCGCAGCGCGTTTTCCCGCTGTGTGGTGGAGGCGGGCGCAAAGACCGGCTCGGCGCAGGTGGGCACGGACATTGCCAACGGCACCTTCGTGGCCTACGCGCCCTACGATGACCCCGAGATCGCCATCGCCATCGTGGTGGAGAAGGGCGGCAGCGGCAGTCTGCTGGCCAATGCCGCCGTGGACATCATCAATGCGTGGTTCACCCGTGACGGCAGCACCACCGCCGCGGGCGAGAACACGCTGCTTCCGTGAGGTGCGTATAATGCCATTTTTCGATTCGCGTGACACGCGGTATAAGGACCCGTTCGGTGCATCGGAGACCGGCGCACGGATACGCTTTGCCCTGCGGGACGAAGTCTACTACGGCTGCGAGCTGCTGGTACTGCGGGAGTTTGCGGGCGTGGAGGACATCTGCGCCCTGCCGCCCGCCGAGGGTGGCTTTGCCGGGGAGTACACCGCACCCGCCGAGGGCGAGCTGTGCTGGTACGCCTTCCGCCTGACGGACGGAGACGGGCGGCAGGTCTGGTTCGGCAAAAACGGCCTTCAGGACACGCCGGAGAAGCTGTCGCCCTGGCAGCTCACGGTGTACGAGCCCTCCCCCACCCCGTCATGGTTCGGTGAGGGCGTGACCTATCAGATCTTTCCCGACCGCTTCCGCCGTGTCGCACTGCCCGATGTGTCGCACATGGTGGGACGGCGGTGGCTGCACGAAAATTGGGACGATGCGCCCGTCTATCTGCCGGAGGAAAACGGCGAGATCACCAACCGCGACTTCTTCGGCGGTTCGCTTGCGGGCATCACGGAGAAGCTGGACTACCTGCAAGGGCTGGGCGTAACTACCCTGTACCTCAATCCCATCTTCGAGGCCGCCAGCAACCACCGCTACGACACGGCGGACTACCGCGCCATCGACCCCCTGCTGGGGACAGAGGACGATCTGCGCGCCCTGTGCCGCGAAGCGCATGAGCGCGGGATGCGTGTGCTGCTGGACGGTGTGTTCAACCACACGGGCAGCAACAGTCGCTACTTCAACGCCGAGGGCTTCTATCCCGATCTCGGCGCGGCGCAGAGCGAATCGTCGCCCTACTACGGCTGGTACAGCTTCCACCCGTGGCCGTCGCAGTACGATGCATGGTGGGGTGTGCGGACACTGCCCGCCGTGAACGAGGAGCGGGCGGACTACCGCGCCTTCATCTTCGGCGGTGGGGACAGCGTGGTGCGCCGCTGGCTGCGCTGCGGCGCGGACGGCTGGCGGCTCGATGTTGCCGATGAGCTGCCCGACGACTTCATTACAGGCATCCGCCGCGCCATCGAGGACGAAAAGCCGGACGGATACCTGCTGGGCGAGGTCTGGGAGGACGGCAGCAGCAAGATCGCCTACTCCCAGCGGCGGCGGTATCTGCTGGGGCACGAGACGCACGGCCTGATGAACTATCCGTTCCGCACGGCTCTTCTGGCGTGGCTGGGCGGCGGCAGTGCCGCCGACTTCCGCGAGAGCATGGAGACGCTGCGCGAGAACTACCCGCCCGCAGCGTTCTGCGGCGCAATGAACTTCCTCGGCACGCACGACACGCCGCGCATTCTGACGCTGCTGGGCGCAGAGAGCACGCCGCAGACGAAGCGGGATCGGGCGGCGTACCGCCTCTCCCCTGCCGAGCTGACGCGGGGGCTGCAACGGCTACGCCTTGCGGCCATGCTGCTCTACAGCTTCCCCGGCTCGCCCACGGTGTTCTACGGGGACGAGGCGGGTATGCAGGGCTTCGAGGATCCCCTCAACCGCTGCACCTTCCCATGGGGACGGGAGAACGAATCGTTGACCGCGTTCTTCCGCACACTGGGCAGGCTGCGCACGGAGCGTACGAGCCTGCGGCGCGGCGCACTGCGGTACCTGTACGCCGAGGGCGGCGGGCTGGTCATCGAGCGGCAGAGCGACAGCGAGCGCACGGTGACGGCGTTGAACGCGGGAGCCTCTCCCCTGCCGCTGACACTGGCATGGGACGCGCCGCTTGCCACGGATGCCGTGACGGGACAGCGATTTTTGACCGTCGGCGGGCAGGTACGCCTGACGATGCCGCCGCTGGACGGCGTGGTGCTGGTTTGATGAGAGCGGATGTTTCACATGAAACATCCGCTTTTTTCGTATCCTCCCATGTTTCACATGAAACATTCCGTAAATTTTGCGCATTTCCTCTTGCAACCAAGGCGGCGCATGGTATATACTATTGTATTGAAGTAAGATAAGAAAGAGGAAGCTACCGTGGCGAAAATCATTGCGATTGTGAATCAAAAGGGTGGCGTGGGCAAGACCACCACCTGTGTGAATCTCGCCGCCGCCGTCAAAGCATCGGGCAAGCGGGTGCTGCTGTGCGACTTCGACCCGCAGGCCAACGCCACCAGCGGCATGGGCGTGGACAAGACTGCCGGCAACGGCGTGTATGACGCGCTAATCAACGGGGTGAAGACCGCCGATGTCATCATCTCCACCCCCTACGGCGATGTGCTGCCCAGCAGCAAAGCTCTTGCCGGCGCGGGCGTGGAGCTCATCAATATGCAGGATAGGCAGTTCCTGCTCAAGGCCGCGCTGCGGCAGGTGGCAGACGAATACGACTTCATCTTCATCGACTGCCCGCCCTCGCTGGAGCTGCTGACGCTGAACGCGCTGTGCGCCGCAAACAGCCTGCTCGTGCCCGTGCAGGGCGAATACTACGCACTGGAGGGCTTGAGCGATTTGATGAACACCGTGCGCATCGTGCGGCGGAGCATGAACCCCTCTCTTGACATCGAGGGTGTGCTGCTGACGATGTTTGACGGGCGGACAAATCTCAGCATACAGGTAGCGCAGGAGCTCAAGCGGTTTTTTACCGGCAAGGTATACAGCACCGTGATACCGCGCAATGTGCGGCTGAGCGAGGCTCCCAGCCACGGCAAGCCCATCAACGCCTACGACCGCACCTGCCGCGGCGCGGAGGCATATGCATCACTGGCGACGGAATTCCTGCGCAAGAACAACTGCTGAAAGGAGACGCGGTATGGCGAATATGAAAGGTTTGGGCAAGGGTCTTGGTGCGCTGCTGGGCGACGATGTGATCGCCGCCAATGAAGAAAGCTCCACCCTGCAATTGCCCATCAGTCAGGTGGAAAGCTGCTCCTCTCAGCCCAGAAAGAGCTTCGAGCCGGAGGCTCTGAGCGATCTGGCGGACTCCATACGGCTGCACGGCATCATCCAGCCGCTGACCGTGCGCAAGCTGCAAAGCGGCTACTATCAGATCATCGCCGGTGAACGGCGGTGGCGGGCGGCGCGGATGGCGGGTCTGACCCATGTACCGGCCGTGGTCATCGAGGCGGACGACCGCAAGGCCATGGAGCTGGCCATGATAGAAAACCTACAGCGTGAGGATCTGAACCCCATCGAGGAGGCCGAGGGCTATCGCGCGCTGACCGAGCAGTACGGCATGACGCAGGAGGAGTGTGCGCAGCGTGTCGGCAAGTCCCGCCCGACGGTTGCCAACGCGCTGCGCCTGCTGGGGCTGAACGAGTCGGTGCGCGCCATGGTGGAGGACGGGCGGCTCTCCGCAGGACACGCCCGTGCGCTGCTGATGCTCGGCACAAGGCAGCAGCAGGCGGCGGCTGAAACCGTGGTCAAGGACGCGCTTTCCGTGCGGCAGACGGAGCTTTTGGTAAAAAAACTCACCGCCGAAAAAAAAGAGAAGCCCCAAAAGGACGCGCTTTCCGTCAATTATGTTGAGGAGGCCGCCCGCGAGCTGGGCGAAAAATTAGGCCGCCCGTGCCGCATTGTCAACGGCAGGCGAAAGGGGCGCGTGGAGCTGGAATACTACGGCACGGACGATTTGAACGCCCTGCTGGAGGCATTGGAGAAGCTGGGGCGGTAAGAGATGTTTCATGTGAAACACTCCCCTCCCCTATCGCACAGATATTTATCTAGAGAGGTAAAAGCAATATGCTTGACATTAAATTCATTCGGGAGAATCCCGAAATCGTAAAGGAGAATATCCGCAAAAAGTTCCAAAACGCCAAGCTGCCGCTGGTGGACGAGGTGATCGCGCTGGACGCGGAGCGGCGCGAGGCCATCAACGAGGGCGAAGCTCTCAAGGCCGAGCGCAACAAGCTGTCCAAGGCGAACGGTCCGCTGTTCGGCAAGCTGAAAAAGTGCGTGGACGAGGCGGAGAAGGCGATCTTGCAGGCGGAGATTGACGCGAACAACGCCGCCGTGAAAGCTAACGCCGAGCGCATGGCGCGGCTGGAGGAGAAGAAGGCGAAGGCGGAGGCCGCGATGAACAAGCTGCTGCTCGTCATCCCGCAGCTCATCGACGAGAGTGTACCCATCGGCGAGGACGACAGCCATAATGTCGAGGTCGAGCGTTTCGGCGAGCCGAAAACGCCGGATTTTGACATCCCCTACCACACCGACATCATGGAGCGGTTTGACGGCATCGACATGGACGCCGCCGCCCGCGTCAGCGGTCAGGGGTTCTACTATCTGATGGGCGACATTGCGCGGCTGCACTCCGCCGTCACTGCCTACGGCCGCGATTTCATGATCGACAAGGGCTTCACCTACTGCATTCCGCCGTTCATGATTCACGGCAATGTAGTGGAGGGCGTGATGAGCCAGACCGACATGGATGCCATGATGTACAAAATTGAGGGCGAGGATCTCTACCTCATCGGCACGAGCGAACACTCGATGATCGGCAAGTTCATTGATCAGATTCTGCCGGAGGACAAGCTGCCGCAGACGCTGACCTCCTACTCCCCCTGCTTCCGCAAGGAGAAGGGCGCGCACGGCATCGAGGAGCGCGGCGTATACCGCATCCACCAGTTTGAAAAGCAGGAGATGATCGTAGTCTGCAAGCCCGAGGATTCCAAAGCGTGGTATGAGAAGATGTGGCGGTACAGCGTGGAGCTGTTCCGCTCGCTGGACATCCCCGTGCGGCAGCTGGAATGCTGCTCCGGCGATCTCGCCGATTTGAAGTGCAAGTCCTGCGACATCGAGGCGTGGTCACCCCGCCAGCAGAAGTATTTCGAGGTTTGCTCGTGCTCCAATCTCGGTGATGCGCAGGCGCGGCGGCTGAAAATCCGCGTGCGCGGCGAGGACGGAAAGCTGTACCTGCCGCACACACTGAATAACACCGTGGTCGCGCCGCCGCGTATGCTGATCGCCCTGCTGGAGAATAATTTGCAGGCCGACGGCTCGGTGCTTGTACCCAAGGCATTGCAGCCCTACATGGGCGGAAAAGAGCGGCTTGTGCCGCTGCGCTGATTGCATATTGCTATATTTTTGGCATATTATACTCTGCGTATAGGAGCTTAGATGAAAATGAAGAAGTTTTTGAATGAATTTAAGGAATTTGCCATGCGCGGCAATGTGCTGGACATGGCCGTCGGCGTGGTCATCGGTACTGCATTCGGCAAGATTACGACCTCGCTGGTGAACGATGTGTTCATGCCGCTGCTCGGTCTGCTCATCGGCGGCATCGACCTCGGCCACCTGAACATCGTACTGAAAGCAGCGGTCCTGGACGGGGACACGGTAGTAAAGGACGCGGTCACGCTCGGTATCGGCACCTTCCTGAGCACGGTCATCGACTTCGTGCTGGTGGCGTTCGTCATTTTCCTGATGGTCAAGGCCATGAACCAGCTGCATAAGCTGGCGAAAAAGAAGGAGGAAGAGCAGAAGACCGCCGCGCCGGAGGAGGCCAAGCCCACGAGCGAGGAGCTGCTGACGGAGATACGCGACCTGCTGAAAGAGCAGCGGAAATGAGGGAACTGCTGACCGCCGGTCTGACCGAGCTGGGGCTGGACACCGCCGCCGTGCCCGCACTGGAGCGGTACGCCGCCCTGCTGCTGGAGAAAAATCGCGTGATGAACCTGACCGCCATCACGGACGAGCGGGATGTCGCGACGCTGCACCTGCTGGACTGCGCCGCGCTGCTCAGGTATCTCGACCTGACGGGCAGAAGCGTCGTTGATGTGGGCACGGGCGCAGGCTTCCCCGGCATGGTGCTGGCCATCCTCTCCCCTGCCGCGCAGTTTACGCTGCTGGACAGTCTGGGCAAGCGGGTGGACTTCCTGCGCGAGGTGTGTACGGAGCTGGGACTGCAAAATGTCAGCTGTGTCCACGACCGCGCCGAGGCGTTCGCCGCCGCGCACCGCGAGACATATGATTTGGCGGTTTCCCGCGCCGTGGCGCAGCTGAATGTCCTGTGTGAGCTGACACTGCCGTTGGTGAAGGTGGGCGGCACATTCGCCGCCATGAAGTCCGTCTCGTCCAATGAGGAGATACGCCGCGCCCACAGCGCGATAGCACAGCTCGGCGGACGGCTCGGCGCAAGCACGGACTATACCGTGCCGCAGACGGAGGTCGTACACCGTATCGTGCGCATCGAAAAGACAGAGCGCACGCCAAAGCAATTCCCGCGGGCGTTCGCCCGCATCAAGAAAGCACCGCTGCTTTGAGCGGTGTGGAGAGGAGAGAGCCTATGGGCAAAATCATTGCCGTGGTGTCCGGCAAGGGCGGCACAGGCAAGACCAGCTTCACGGCGAACACCGCGCTGGCACTGGCGAGCATGGGGCAGCAGGTGCTGTGCATGGACTGCGACATCACCCTGCGCAACCTCGACCTCGCTCTGGGGCTGAGCGACAGGGCACTGATGGACTTTTCCGATGTGCTGGAGGGTCGCTGCGCCCTGCACGATGCCGCCGTGCGCCACGAGAAGTACCCCTCCCTCTCCCTGCTGACAGCACCGATGGCGGACAAGCCGCTGAATCTGTCGATACCGCAGGTGCAATCGCTGGCGCATGAGATACGCGGGAGCTACGACTGGTGTCTCATCGATGCGCCGGCGGGACTGGGGCAGGGCTTCCGGATGGCAGCATGTATGGCCGATCAGGTGGTGGTCATCACAACGACGGATGTGTCCGCCATGCGGGACGCGCAGCGCACCGCCGCAGAGCTGTCCGCCTTTCCCAACGGGACGGTACATCTGGTGGTCGGCCGCGTGTCAAAGAAAATGCTGCGGCAGCTGCACACCACCATCGACGATGCGATAGACGCGGCGGGTCTGCCGCTGCTGGGCGTGGTGCCGGAGGACCCCGATGTACCCTTCTGCCTCAATCAGGGGGCGGTGCTGCGGGAGCGCAACTACTACGCCGCCCGCGCCTACGAAAACATCGCCAAACGCATCATGGGCAAAAAAATGCCTCTGATGAAAATATAAGACGGGAAGGAGCTTTCTATGAATATTGCATTGATTGCACACGACAACCGCAAGGAGCTGATGGTGCAGTTCTGCACCGCCTACTGCGGCATTTTCGCCAAACACACCCTCTGCGCCACCGCCCGCACCGGCCAGCAGATCGCCGACGCCACGGGGCTGACCATACACCGCTTTTTATCCTTCGCCCACGGCGGCGGACAGCAGATTGCCGCACGCATTGCCTACAACGAAATCGACATGGTGCTGTGCTTCGGCGACCCCAACCAGAAGTCGCCCGATGCGGACATCGCCTATATCTCGCGCCTGTGCGACCAGAACAATGTGCCCTTTGCCAGCAATCTGGCAACGGCGGAGATGCTGGTGCTGGGGCTGGATCGCGGCGACCTCGACTGGCGCGACATCGTGAACCCCAAGAGCAAGCCGTTCACGGCGTGACGAAGCAAACGGTGCGGGTTTGTTCCATATGCATTGCAGACCCGCAAAAATATAGAGCTTTTCGCACTGCCCGCCCTTGACAACCCGCAGGAAATCGCATACAATAGTCCGTAACCGTGCAGACCTCGCAGGAGTAGCCTGTACACCGCCGCTGCAAGAGAGGTGCGTCCCCGGCTGAAAGCGCACTGCGGTAAGGAGCAGGTCAAGACAGCGAGCGAGCGGGGATGGAAACATCCACGGCGCGCTCCCCGTAACAGGAGCATCGAAAGGGCCGCGAGGCCGAATTTGGGTGGCACCACGAAGCGTAGGAACGCTCTCGTCCCAAGGCGGGACGGGAGCGTTTTTTCCGTACCACACAGAAAAGGAGAACGCCATGCACGCTGTTTTAGATTTCATCAACACCCACATCTACGACATTTTCATCCCACTGACGGCACTGGGCGTGCTGCGGCTTGCCGTGTGCCTGCTGCAATTGAAGCACAGCGCCGCGCTGCGGGAGAAAAAGGGCGTGTACCACGCCGTCCGCAAGAGCTATACGGAGATCGGCGTGTGGCTCGGCGCGATAGTCGGCCTCGTGTGCGCACTGGTTCTGCCGAAGGTGTGGTTTGTCTGGCTTGTGCTGGCGGCCGCGCTGGGCGTACTCGGTGGAAAGCAGGGTGAAAAGCGCGGCGCGGAGGCGGACGCGATGTACCGCGAGATCGCGCTGGAGCTAAAGCGCGAGGCTGAGGCCGATGCCGCACGGGAGGCCGCGTCCCACACGATGGAGAGCGGCGCGGAGGCACTGCCCGAAATGACGGAAAATACGGAAATCACCGATACTACCGAGGATAAAGGAGAAACGGAAAATGGCTGAAATGACACCCCGCACCCTGTCGGGCTTTATGGAGCTGCTGCCCCGTCCGCAGCAGCAGATGGAGCGCATGATGGAGATCCTGCGCCGCACCTACTCCCTGTACGGCTTCACGCCGCTGGACACGCCGGTCATCGAGGCGGCGGAGGTGCTGCTGGCCAAGGGCGGCGGCGAGACGGAGAAGCAGATATACCGTTTCAGCAAGGGCGATGCCGACCTCGCGCTGCGGTTTGATTTGACCGTGCCGCTGGCGAAGTATGTCGCCCTGCACTACAACGACCTGTCCTTCCCCTTCCGGCGCTATCAGATCGGCAAGGTCTATCGCGGCGAGCGCGCCCAGCGCGGACGGTTCCGCGAGTTCTATCAGGCGGATATTGATGTCATCGGCGACGGGAAGCTGGACATCACCAACGAAGCGGAGATGCCCGCCATCATCTATCGGGCGTTCAGTGAGCTGGGGCTGAAGCGGTTCTGCATCCGCGTGAACAACCGCCGCATACTCAACGGGTTTTACGCCATGCTGGGGCTGACGGAGCAGTCGGGCGACATCATGCGCACGGTGGACAAGCTGGATAAAATCGGCGCGGACAAGGTGCGCACCCTGCTGACCGATGAGGTGGGCGTGTCCGCCGAAAACGCGGACGAGATTCTGAGGTTTATCGCCATCGCCGGCAGCAACGACGCGGTGCTCGCCGCGCTGGAGGGCTATACGGGGCGCAGCGATGTCTTTGACGAGGGGCTGGAGCAGCTCAAGACCGTGGTGAGGTATCTCTCCGCCTTCGGTGTGCCGGAGGAGAACTTCGCCGTTGACCTGACCATCGCACGCGGACTGGACTACTACACCGGCACGGTGTACGAGACGATACTGCCGGAGCATCCGGAGATCGGTTCTGTCTGCTCCGGCGGGCGGTACGACAATCTGGCGGAATATTACACCGACAGGCAGCTGCCCGGCGTGGGTATCTCCATCGGGCTGACGCGGCTTTTCTATGTGCTGGGCGAGCAGGGTATGCTCAACGGCGAGCTGCCCACCGCGCCCGCCGATGTGCTGATACTGCCGATGACGGACGACCTCTCCGCCGCCGTAACGCTGGCCACACGGCTGCGGGACGCGGGCGTGCGCACCCAGCTGTACACCGAGCAGAAGAAGTTCAAGGCCAAGATGAGCTACGCCGACAAAATCGGCGTGCCGTATGTGGTGTTCCTCGGCGAGGACGAGGTGAAAAGCGGCGTGATTGCCTGCAAGGACATGACCAGCGGCGAGCAGACCACGCTGGACTTTGACGCGACCCTTGCGCGTATTCAGGCAGGGCTGGCGGAGCGGAACAAGGGGAAGGTTATTGTAGAGAAGTAATAGCAAATTGTAATATTTAATGCGAATTATACAATCCATTATCGGAAATAGGAGGATACAACGATGATGCAGATGCGTACACATACCTGCAACGAGCTGCGGCTCGGTGATGTGGGCAAGTCCGTGAAGATCGTGGGCTGGATGGAGAATGTCCGCACCGTGGGACAGAACTTCGCCTTCGTGGTGCTGCGCGACTTCTACGGCACGACACAGGTGGTGGTGGAGTCCGAGGAGATGATGGCCGTCATCAACGGGCTGAACAAGGAGAGCACCATCTCCGTGGAGGGCACTGTCCGCGAGCGGGCGAGCAAAAACCCCAAGCAGGCCACGGGCGACATTGAGGTCGTGCCCGCCAGAATCGAGGTACTGGGCCGCTGCCGCTACAACTCCCTGCCGTTCGAGATCAACCGCAGCCGCGAGGCGGACGAGACGGCGCGGCTGAAGTACCGTTATCTCGATTTGCGCAACCCCGCCGTGAAGCAGAACATCATCCTGCGCTGCCAGGTCGTCGCCGCGCTGCGCGCCGCCATGACCGAGCACGGCTTTCTGGAGATCACCACGCCCATCCTGACCGCCAGCTCCCCGGAGGGGGCACGGGACTATCTCGTGCCCGCCCGCAAGCACCCCGGCAAGTTCTACGCGCTGCCGCAGGCTCCCCAGCAGTTCAAGCAGCTGCTGATGACCTCCGGCTTTGACCGCTATTTCCAGATCGCGCCCTGCTTCCGCGACGAGGACGCACGCGGCGACCGCTCCCCCGGCGAGTTCTATCAGCTCGACATGGAGATGGCCTTCGCCACGCAGGACGACATCTTCGCCGTGCTGGAGGATGTGCTGCCGCCCATCTTCGCCAGATTCGGCACCTACAATGTCGCGTCCTCCGCGCCGTTCCGCCGCATCCCCTACAACACGGCGATGGCGACCTACGGCTCGGACAAGCCCGACCTGCGCATCGACCTGACGAGCAAGGATGTGACCTCCCTGTTCGCAGACTGCGCGTTTGACGCCCTCAAGGGGCAAACCGTCAAGATGGTGGACATCACCGACTGCGCCCTCACCCGCAAGCAGGTGGAGAAGCTGCTGACCGACTGCGAGGTGCAGTCCGGCAGCAAGGCGTACTGGTTCAAGGCGGACGAAAACGGTGAGCTCGCCGGCGGTATCGCCAAGTTCGTCGCGCCCGTGAAGGACGAGCTGGCCAAGGTGCTCGACCTCAAGCCGAACACGCTGGTGGTCGTCGCGGCGGGCGAATACGCTACCAAGTCCGTGGGCGTGCTCATCAAGACCTTCGGCGCGGCGTGTGAGAATCACTTCGACAGGGAGCGGTACGAGTTCTGCTGGATCGTGGACTTCCCCATGTACGAAATCGGCGACGAGAGCGGCGAGCTGGAGTTCTGCCACAACCCGTTCTCGATGCCCAACGGCGGCATGGAGGTGCTGCTCAAGGCCGAGCGCGGCGAGATCGACCCGCTGGACATCTACGCCAACCAGTACGACCTCGTGTGCAACGGCGTAGAGCTTTCCTCCGGCGCGGTGCGTAACCACGACCCGGAGATCATGATCAAGGCGTTCGAGCTGGTGCGGCTGGGCGAGGAGGATGTGAAGAAGAAATTCCCCGCCATGTACAACGCCTTCTGCTACGGTGCGCCTCCCCATGCGGGTATCGCCCCTGGCGTGGATCGCATGGTCATGCTGCTGGCGGGCGAGAGCTCCATCCGCGAGATCATCCCCTTCCCCATGAACAAGAACGCACAGGACATTATGATGGGCGCACCGTCCGCCGTGGAGCAAAAGCAGCTCGATGAGCTGCATATCGCCATCGTGGGCGAAACGGAGAAGGACGCGTAATGGAAACCGTCAGGCTCTACTACGAAAACGCCTTTACGCGGGAGTTCACCGCAGCGGTGCTCTCGTGCGAGGCGGTCAGGGGCGGCTATGCCGTGACGCTCGACCGCACGGCGTTCTACCCCGAGGGCGGCGGTCAACCCGCCGACCACGGGACGCTGGGGGACGCGCAGGTGCTCGATGTCCGCGAAAAGGACGGCAGCATCACGCACCTATGCGACCGCGCACTGCCCGTGGGCGGCAGTGTGGCGGGTGCTCTCGACTGGGCGCGGCGGTTCGACCACATGCAGCAGCACTCCGGCGAGCACATCGTGTCGGGGATGCTGTGCAGCGCGTTCCACTGCGACAATGTGGGCTTTCACATGGGCGCGGACACCGTGACCATCGACTACAACGCCGAAATACCGTGGGAGCAGGTGCTGGAGATCGAGCACCGTGCCAACCGCTACATCTGGGAAGACCATCCGGTGCATATCTGGTATCCCACAGCGGCGGAGCTGGCCGCCCTCCCCTACCGCAGCAAAAAGGAGCTGACCGGCGCAGTGCGCATCACGGAGTTCCCCGACGCGGATATGTGCGCCTGCTGCGGGACACATGTGGAGCGAAGCGGGCAGGTCGGCGCGGTGAAGTTCATCGGCTGGCAGAAATTCCGCGACGGTGTACGGCTGGAGCTGCTGTGCGGCGAGAGGGCGGTGCGGTATCTCTCCGACTGCTGGGAGCAGGCGCGGCAGATCGGGCAGTCGCTGTCCGTAAAGCCGGAGGTATCCTTTGCAGCCGTGCAGCGCATACAAGCCGAGCTGCTTGCCGCCAGGGAGCGCGCCGCCGCGCTGGAGGCGCAGTCCTTCGCCCGCATAGCAGAGGACTGCGCGGGAAAGGGCGACACGCTGCTCGTCACCGATGCGCTGGAGGGCGACGGTGTGCGCCGCCTGTGCGATGCGGTGGCGCAGAAATGCCTCGGCCGGTGCGCGGTGTTCGCCGGAGAGGACGGCGCGTACCGCTACGCCATTCTCCACGCGGGAGAGGATATACGCCCGCTGGTGCAGGCCATGAATGACGCGCTCCACGGGCGCGGCGGCGGGCGCGACGGCTTCGCGCAGGGCAGTGCCGCCTGCACCGCAGACGAGATACGCCGCTTCTTTGACGGGCGGTAATACGGCAAATTACTTCTCCGCCCGAAATATTTGTGCGCAATTTTGCCAAAAATTGACCCTCGGATGTGTGAAAAACGCACATTCCGAGGGTTTTCTTTTTCCACAGGCCGTGTTATACTGGACTGGTTATGAAGTCACCACGAAAGGAAATACCCACTATGCAAAGCGAAAACAAGCTGGGCGTTATGCCCATTTCCAAGCTGATATGGAACATGTCACTGCCCATCATCATCTCCATGCTGGTCTCCGCGCTGTACAACATCGTGGACAGCGTGTTCGTCAGCCGCGTCAGCGAGCAGGCTCTCACCGCCGTGTCGCTGGCGTTCCCCGCGCAGAATCTGATGATCGGACTGGCCACGGGAACGGCCGTGGGCGTGAACGCCCTGATGGGACGCGCCCTCGGCGCGGGACAGCGCGAACGCGCCGACAGCGTTGCCAATCACGGTATCCTGCTGGCGATCGTGGGCTTCGCCGTCTGCGCGGTGCTGGGCGCGACCTGCTCCGACCTGTTCTTCCGCTCGCAGACGCAGGTGGAGGAGATCATCCAGATGGGCAACGACTACCTGCGTATCGTCACCATCGGCTCGCTGGGCATGTTCTGCCAGATCATGTACGAGCGGCTGCTACAGGGCACGGGGCGTTCCATTTTCAGCATGTACACACAGGGGCTGGGTGCCATCATCAACATCGTCCTCGATCCCGTTTTCATCTTCACGCTGGATATGGGCGTGGCGGGTGCTGCCGTAGCGACCATCATCGGGCAATTCTGCGGCTGCGCGCTCGCCATGTGGTTCAACCATAAAAAGAACACAGATATTCACCTGTCACCGCGAGGCTTCCGGCCGAATTTCCGGCTCATCGGCGAGATTTACGCCATCGGCCTGCCGAGCGTTATCATGGTGGGCATCGGCTCGGTGATGACCTT
This sequence comes from Bacteroidaceae bacterium, assembly GCA_963613145.1. Lineage (GTDB taxonomy): Bacteria > Bacillota > Clostridia > Oscillospirales > Oscillospiraceae > Vescimonas. The sequence goes on from CAVDXW010000001.1 coordinate 33,151, forward strand.
CCTGATGAACAAGATACTCATCACCTACCACGCCGCGCACGAGACGGCCGCCACCGCCTTCGGCGTGTACTTCAAGCTCAATTCGTTCATCTTCATGCCCGTGTTCGGCATGAACAACGGCGTGATTCCCATCGTCGCCTACAACTACGGTGCGCAGAACCGCAGGCGCATGACCGAGACGATCAGGCGCGGCACGCTGTACGCCTCGTGCATCATGCTGTTCGGCATGGTGCTGTTCTGGGCGATACCCGCCACGCTGCTCAAAACTTTCGACGCAACGGACACCCTGCTGTCAGTGGGCGTCCCCGCGCTGCGGATCATCTCGCTGAGCTTCTGCATGGCGGGCGCGTGTATCGCGCTGGGGAGCTCGTTTCAGGCGTTGGGCAAGTCGCTGTACTCCATGGTCGTCTCCCTCGTGCGCCAGCTCGTATTCCTCATCCCCATCGCCTATGTGCTGGCGCGGTACGGCGCAACGGTGGGCAACAGCAACCTCGTCTGGTGGAGCTATCCCATCGCGGAGATCGCCTCCCTCGCGCTGACGCTCTGCTTCTTCCGCCACCTGTATAAATCGGTCATCGCCCCGCTGCCCGAGGGGCAGGCGTGACGAAACGGAACGAAACGGCGCACCGCTCCGTCTATATGTGTACAGAGACAGAAAAGGAGGTTTTTCCCTATGAAAAAAATGACAGCTTTTATCCTTGCGCTGGTCTGCACCCTGACGCTGGTGGCCTGCGGCAAGAAGAACACCGGCGATAACACCGATCCCACGCCTGCGCCCGACCCCACGCCCGCCGTCACCACCGCCGAGTTTACCCACGGCTATGTGGACATGGCTGTGGAGCTGCCGGAGGGCTGGAGCTGGGAGGATGTCGCCGACAACGGCACCGACAAGACCGAGGGCATCCGCTTCTATAAGACCGACGATCCCACCGTCAGCTACACGCTGCTGTGCTGGACGGGCGGCTACGGCATCTGCGGCACGGGTGTGACTACCGAGGAGCTGACGCTCGCCAACGGCATGAAGGCGACGCTGTACAGCAGCGAGGACACGGACAAGGGCACCATGTCCATGGCGGACATCGTGTTCAACGATGTGGCGGGCAGCTATGTCGCCGCGCCGTCCGAAACGATGACTACCGAGGTGTGGAACGCCAACCGCGACACGCTGCTGTCCATTCTGGGCACGGCGCAGCTGGGACGCAAGAGCATCACCATGCAGGCGGCCATCGACGCGGCTAAGGCGCAGTACACCGGAGAATACGACCAGGTGTACGCCACCTATGACGTCACCGCCGGTGCGTGGACGGTGAGCTTCAGCAAGAGCACCGCCGGGGAAAAGACCACCCGTCTGGTGGTAGACGCCGCCGGAAAGGTCATGGCCGCCGGGAAGTAAAAATATACCCGGCGACTTGACAAATGTCCGTCACCGGGTATAATGGAGATAGAGCCGCTGCGACAAGCGGTTTGGCTCGGTCACAATTGGAATTCATTCAGAAAGCCGTCACTTGGCCGAGTGGCGGCTTTCGCGTTTTACCTTCAATGTAAAGGCGAGTCCAAACAAGTGAATGGTCAACATGATAGGCATACTGTCACCTCCTTTCGGAGGGTGTAGCCAAACCGCCTGCCGTAGCGCAGCAACTCTATTCCGCGACATATTGTAACAATCTGTCGAAGGAATGTCAATGCTTGTGCTTGACAACCTGCCGGAAAAGTGCTATTCTTGTCCCGTTACAGGCGTTGACGGGCGTGGCGCGCCCCGAGCTGCGGGAGGAAATGCCCGACGGAGCCTCCGTTACAGGCGCGAGAGTGTGGAGCTGTCCAAATTCGGGTGGAACCGCGGACGATGTTCGTTCGCCCCGATGTCCCTTGCGGGACATCGGGGCTTTTTGCTGTGCAAAGGCATGGCAACATAAAAAAGCTTACCAAAACACTTCATATAGGAGGAATCACCACATGAAAAACACCGAAAAGACCATGGATAAAATCGTGGCACTGTGCAAAAACCGCGGCATCATCTTCGCCGGCAGTGAGATCTACGGCGGCCTTGCCAACACATGGGACTACGGCCCCCTCGGCGTGGAGCTGAAGAACAACATCAAAAAGGCGTGGTGGAAGAAGTTCGTGCAGGAGAATCCCTACAATGTCGGACAGGATGCCGCCATCCTGATGAACCCGCAGACATGGGTGGCCAGCGGCCATCTGGCAGGCTTCTCCGACCCGCTGATGGACTGCAAGGAGTGCAAGGAGCGCTTCCGCGCCGACAAGCTCATCGAGGACTGGTGCCACGAAAACGGCTTTGCGCTGCCGAAGCCCATCGACGCCTTCTCCCAGCAGGAGATGAAGGCCTTCATCGAGGACAGGAATATCCCCTGCCCCAGCTGCGGCAAGCACAACTTCACCGACATTCGCCAGTTCAACCTGATGTTCAAGACATTTCAGGGCGTGACCGAGGACGCGAAGAACACCGTGTATCTGCGGCCTGAAACGGCGCAGGGCATATTCACCAACTTTGTGAACACCCAGCGCACCACCCGCCGCAAGCTGCCGTTCGGCGTGTGCCAGATCGGTAAATCCTTCCGCAACGAGATCACGCCGGGCAACTTTATCTTCCGCGTGCGCGAGTTCGAGCAGATGGAGCTGGAGTTCTTCTGCAAGCCCGGCACAGACCTTGAGTGGTTCAACTACTGGCGCACCTTCTGCCATAACTGGCTGCTGGGCATCGGGCTGAAGGACGAAAACCTGCGCCTGCGTGACCACGACCCGGAGGAGCTGTGCTTCTACTCCAAGGCCACCACGGACTTCGAGTTCCTGTTCCCGTTCGGCTGGGGTGAGCTGTGGGGCGTGGCCGACCGCACCGACTACGACCTGACGCAGCACCAGAACACCTCCGGCAAGGACCTGACCTATTTCGACCCGGAGACGAACGAGCGGTATATCCCCTATGTGGTCGAGCCGTCCCTCGGCGTGGAGCGCAGCGTGCTGGCCGTGCTGGTGGACGCCTATGACGAGGAGGTCGTGGACGCGGAGAAGAACGATGTCCGCACGGTGCTGCACCTGCACCCCGCGCTCGCTCCCTACAAGGCCGCCGTGCTGCCCCTGAGCAAGAAGCTCAGTGACAAGGCGCGGGAGGTCTACACCGAGCTGAGCAAGGAGTGGATGATCGACTTCGACGAGACCGGCTCCATCGGCAAGCGGTACCGCCGCGAGGACGAGGTGGGCACGCCGTTCTGCATCACCGTGGACTTCGACACCGTGGGCGATGCGGAGCACGAGGGCGACAGCTGCGTCACCGTCCGCGAGCGCGACAGCATGGAGCAGGTGCGTATCCCCATCAGCGAGCTGAAGGCGTATCTGGCGGAGAAGCTGGCGTATTAAGAGCAGACTGTGGACAAACGAAAAGCGCGGACGGGAAACCGTCCGCGCTTTTCGTGTTAAGAGAGAAAAAAAGGAAAGTAATCGAGCTTTTGCCGTGTTACAGCAGGGTACACAGCAGATTCAGGTCAGCCAGCAGCCACACCGGCATCAGTATGCCAGTCACGCGGCACAGCGGGGTGATGTTCCCCGTCAGCATACACACGAAGGTGTAAACGAGGATGGCCGTGACGACCACTGCGGCGATAGCCAGAACGGTAAGGGTGGTGGACTTTGATTTTGTCATAGGGAACAACTCCTTTCTTGTTTGTGGCTAAAGCATACCACAGAAGTCAGCGCTTGTAAAATTGATTATTTTGCAGTATAATATAGTCAACGCCTATAATTTGGAGGTGTTCCCATGACCAATCAGGATATCGAGACCTTTTTCGCCGTGCTTGACCACGGCACGATGACCGCCGCCGCCGAAGCCCTGTACATCACCCAGCCGTCGCTCTCCGCCCGCCTGAAATCGTTGGAGGACGAGGTGGGCGCGCCGCTGTTCTACCGCGGTAAGGGACAGCGGCGCATCACGCTGACCGATGCTGGGCAGCATTTCCTGCCGCTGGCGCGGCGGTGGCAGAATCTCTTCGCGGAGACGCAGACCTTCGCCTCGGCTGAGAAACGGGAGTTCCTGCATGTCATCGCCGCCTACACCGCCAATCAGTACATCCTGCCCGCAGTGTACCAGCGGTTTCTGGAGCGGGAGCTCCCCGTGAATCTGTGGGTGGAGTCCATGCGCACCGATCAGGCGGTGTCCGCCGTGGCGCGGGGCGATGCGGACATGGCCATCGTGGACGGCGGACTGCACTACGATTTGCAGATCGAGGCAAAGCCGCTGTTCCGTGAGGGGTTTTTCCTCGCCGTGCCGGATAACATGACGCTCGCCGAGCCGGTGGAGGCGACCTCCCTGCGGGTGGAGGACGAGATACTCGTCTACGGCCAGCCGGAGATATTGCAGTGGCACGACTACTGGTTCGGCGTGGACGCCCGCCCCCTGCTGTACACCGACACGCCGCAGATCGCGGAGCGGCTGCCCTTTTTCGGCAAGCGGTGGAGCATTATCCCCGCCTCCGCCGCAGAGTACAGTATGCGCTTTTACAGGGTGCATGTCTACCGGCTGGCGCACCCGCCGGCGGAGCGCACCTTTTACCTCGTCACGCCGAAGGGACGCGCCCTCTCCTCCGCCGCCGAGACGCTGCTCGACGACCTGCGCAGTCACCTGCTGGCCGTGGACGGCGTGGCGTGGTATTGATGTAGGGTGATGAGGGGTGACAGCAGTCCCCCGCCTTACGGCGGGGGACTGCTTTTCCCTTTTTATCGCTTTCCCAATTTCTCCAGCATGTGGGTGAACTCCTGCGGCAGCGGGCAGTGCAGCTCGACCGTCTCCCCCGTGCGGGGATGGATGAAGCGCAGACCCACGGCGTGCAGGCACTGGCCTGTCAGCCCCGGCACGGGCTTTTTCGCGCCGTACACCGTGTCGCCCAGAATGGGGTGGCCGATGTGCGCCATATGGACGCGGATCTGGTGGGTGCGCCCCGTCTCCAGACGGCAGCGCAGGTGCGTCACGCCCGCATACCGCGCCACGACCTCCCAGTGCGTCACGGCGCGGCGGCCGTCGGGCACGACCGCCATTTTTTTGCGGTCGGAGCGGCTGCGGCCGATGGGTGCGTCCACCATGCCGCTGTTCTCGCGCAGATTGCCGGTGACAAGGCACTCATAGGTGCGGGCGAGCGAGTGGTCGCTGAGCTGGGCACTGAGTGCGGCATGAGCGGCATCGTTCTTGGCGGCGATGATGAGCCCGCTGGTGTCGCGGTCGATACGGTGGACGATGCCGGGGCGTTTTTCCCCGCCGATACCCGAAAGACTGTCGCCGCAGTGGTACAGCAGGGCGTTGACCAATGTGCCGTCGGGGTGTCCCGGCGCGGGATGCACCACCAGTCCTGCGGGTTTGTTGACCACGATGACATCGCCGTCCTCGTAGACCACATCAAGTGGGATGTCCTGCGCCGTCACAGCGGTGTCGCGCACCTCCGGCAAGTCCACGGCAACGCGCTCGCCGCCGAGCAGACGGCAGCTCTTGGCCGCCGGTTTCCCGTCCACGGTGACGCGCCCCTCCTCGATGAGATGCGCCGCCTGCGAGCGGGAGAGCACACCGTCCGAGGCCAGAAACGCATCCAGACGCAGTCCCGCGTGTTCAGTTGCGGCCGTCAGCTCCCGCGTCATGCTTCGTCTCCCTTTCCCGCTTGTCGTATTTGTCGTAGAACCACAGGTAGTACACTGCGCCCAGAATCACGCCGATGACCACGAAGCAGTCGGCCAGATTGAAGATGGGGTAGGAGATGAACTCCAAATTGAACATATCCACCACATAGCCGCGGAAAACGCGGTCGATCATGTTGCCTACGCCGCCGCCGAGCACGAGCATGGCGGCGGTCAGCCCCAGCGGGTGGCGGATGATCTTCTTCACCACCAGCCACACCACGGCGGCCATCAGCACAATTGTCACCGCCGTGAGCAGACCCGTTTTACCGGAGAAGCTGCTCCACGCCGCGCCCGTGTTGTGCAGGCGCGTCAGGCGCACAACGCCCGGCAGCAGCGGCGCGGACTGCCCGAGCTCAAGATGGGTCGTCACCCACTGCTTCAAAAGCTGGTCGAGGCCGATACACGCCGCCAGCAGGAGAATATACAGCATAGTCGTTCCTCCCGAATCAACAATGCTCTTATCATAGCGTATTTGCGCGGGAATTGCAACTTTAATTCGCGGGAGAGGCGGGACGCCGATCCCTACGGACCGTTTTCTGCGGCGGGGGGATTTTATTGGGCTTTTCTTGTTTTTCCGCAGAGAATATGCTACAATACTCACGATAATTTCACTTCGCCCCGTGGGGGCAGGGAGGTCGCCTTGGACAGAACACAGATACAGCTCCCCGCCGAGCAGCTTGACCGCCAGCGGGACTTTGCGGCAAAAATAAAGGAAATGCACACCCACCGCCCGCTCCGCGCCATGGTGGACACCTTCGGCTGCCAGCAGAATGTGGCCGACAGCCAGCACATCATGGGTATGCTGGAGACAATGGGCTGCACCTTCACCGACGACGCATCGCAGGCGGACATCGTGGTGCTGAACACCTGCGCCATCCGCGACCACGCGGAAAAGCGGGTCTACGGCAATTTAGGCGCGCTGACGCACACGAAAAAGGCAAATCCCGAGCAGGTCATCTGCCTGTGCGGGTGCATGGCGCAGCGGCCGGAGGTGGCGGAAAAGGTGCGCCAGTCCTACCGCCATGTCGATCTGGTGTTAGGCCCGCAATCACTGTGGCGGTTTCCCGAGCTGCTGTACCAGGTCTACACGCAGCGGCGGCGTGTGTTCTCCGTGGCGGACGAGCACGGCTCCATCGCCGAGGGTATGCCCGTGGTACGCGAGGGGCGCACACGCGCATGGGTGAGCATCATGTACGGGTGCAATAACTTCTGCTCGTACTGCATCGTGCCCTATGTACGCGGGCGGGAGCGCAGCCGCGAGGCGAAATGCATCATCGAGGAGGTGCGCTCTCTGGTGGCGGAGGGCTTCAAGGAGATCACGCTGCTGGGGCAGAATGTCAACTCCTACGGCAAGGATCTGGGCAGTGGGTACGACTTTGCCGACCTGCTGACGGAGCTGGACAAAATCGAGGGCGACTACCTCATCCGCTTCATGTCGTCCCAGCCCAAGGACGCCACACACAAGCTGTTTGACGCGATGGCGCACAGCCGCCATGTGGCGCGGCAGCTGCACCTGCCCGTGCAGTCCGGCTGTGACCGTGTGCTCCGCGCCATGAACCGCCCCTACGATGTGGCGAAGTACATGGAGCTAATCACCTACGCCCGCAGCGTCATGCCGGAGCTGGTGCTGACCAGCGATGTGATCATCGGCTTCCCCGGCGAGACGGAGGCGGAGGCGATGGAGACGGTGGCACTCGCGGAAAGGGTACGGTTTGACGCACTGTTCACCTTCATCTTTTCGCCGCGCCCCGGCACACCGGCGGCAAGGATGGACGACCCCGTGCCGCGTGAGGAAAAGCAGAGGTGGTTCGACCGCCTGTGCGCCGTACAGAACGGCATCTCCGAGGAGCTGCACCGGCAGTATGTGGGCAGAACGCTGCGCTGTCTCGTGGACGGCGAGAGCGAGGACACCCGCTGGCCGCTGACCGCCCGCACCGCAGGCGGGCGGCTGGTACACTGCACGGGGAGCAAAGCCGCCGTGGGACAGTATCGCGATATTAAAATCACCGACAGCAACACATGGGCGTTGTTCGGTGAGATGGAATAACGGAATAGCAGAAGCACCCCCGCCGAGCGGCGGGGGTGCTTCTGTGTGTTTGTGTTAGGAGAGAGAGAAAATCACATCAGGAAGTGTTGTTCCTTTTGATGATGCTATAATACCCTGTAAATTTGACCGAATCTTGAAATAGGAATGAACAATTTGTGAATTGTGCCTAAATTTCAGCGGTATTTTTTGCTCTCCGCGACAGCCAGCTCGTCACAGCGGTTGTTTTTTTCGTTCTCCGCGTGACCCTTGACCCAGTGATAGTGCATCTGATGCACCTGCGTCAGTGCCAGCAGACGCTCCCACAGGTCGGGGTTGAGGGCGGGCTTTTTGTCACTCTTGACCCAGCCGCGCCGCTGCCAGCCCTGCGCCCAGCCCTTTTCCAGCGCATCAATGACATACCTGCTGTCGCTGTACAGCTCGACGATGCACGGTTCCCTGAGCAGTGACAGTGCCTCGATGACGGCGGTCAGCTCCATGCGGTTGTTGGTGGTAGCGCGTTCACCGCCGGAGAGCTCCTTCTCCGCGCCCTTGTAGCTGAGTATCGCGCCCCAACCGCCGGGGCCGGGGTTGCCGGAGCAGGCTCCGTCGGTGTAGATCGTTACGGTTTTCATAGGTACTCCTTTTTGACGGCTCCCCCCCTTTTAGACGGCATGTAGCGGAATCATTCCACCTCTGTGACAAACAGCGTGCCGTCGTGGACGCGGAAGCGGAGGTTTTTCCCCGCGTAGCGCATACCGTATACGCGGTCGGGGTCACTCTGATACCGTGGGCGCGGGTCGGCGGCGAGTGTGCCGAGCAGTCCGTGCCGCTGCGCAGCATCGAACCGCGCCAGCAGCTCCGGCGGGAAGTCCACCGCGAGCGTTTCACCCGCGTCCCCGCCGGTGAAGCCGCCCGATGCATCGGGATAGCTGTCGGCATAGCTGAGATACGGCTTGATGTCGAAAATCGGTGTGCCGCTGACCATATCCGCGCCGCGGACATACAGCACGGGGCCGTCCGCCTCGTTCAGGGAAACGCGCTCCAGCTCCACGGCGGAAAGCCCCAGCGCATTGGGGCGGAACGGTGAGCGCGTGGCGAACACGCCCATACGCTCGTTGCCGCCCAGCCTCGGCGGGCGCACGGTGGGCGACCACTCAGACCGCACGGCGCGGTCGAACTGCCAGATGAGCCAGATGTGGGAAAAGCCGTCCAGTCCGCGCACCGCCTCCCTGTCGCGGAACGGCGGCGCGAACACGATGCGTCCTGCGCAGTCGGCAATGCCGCTCTGCCGAGGGACGCCGAACTTTTCGTCAAACGGCGTCTCTATCCACGCGATAGGGGTGATGTCCATATCACCGCTCCCGCCGTCCCGTGTCGGTCAGGTGCGCCTTGATGTCCTTCGGCAGGCGCAGCAGACGCACGACCTCACCGGCCACGATAAGAAGCATACCCACCAGAATGACATAGATGTTCTGCATACTGCCGGCGGTGAAGAACATCCCCAGCAGCACCAGCAGCAGCACCATGTTGATACGCGCATTGCCGTCCTCGATCCGGCGCAGCTCCTCGTCCTTTGCGTAGATGACCTTGTTGTAGGAAAACAGCCCCTTGGCCGCCGCGTTGTGGTACAGCGTCTTGGTGAAATACTGCCAGCGCGTCAGCGGCACTACGGCCTCTCGCGGTGCGCTGCTCATGCTTCCGCCTCCGTTTCCGTTTTTTCCTCGGGGTCGGCCAGCGCGAGGGAGATGACCCTGTCACCCTCCTCCTTGAAGCGCATGACGATAACGCCCTGCGTGGCGCGGCCGGCAATGCGGATATTCTCTACGGGGGTGCGGATGAGGATGCCCGCCGCCGTCACCAGCAGCAGATCCTCCGCGCCGTCCACTAACTTCATGCCGACAACGCAGCCCGTTTTGTCCGTGACCATGTAGTTCTTCACGCCCAGACCGCCGCGTCCCGTGACGCGGTATTCCTCAAGGGCGGTGCGCTTGCCGTAGCCGTTTTCGGTGATGGAGAGCACGGTCTTGCCCGCATCGGCGCGGGCGGCGCCGATGACATAATCGCCCTCGCGCAGCCGTATGCCGCGCACGCCGACGGCGGTGCGTCCCATGGAGCGGACATCCGTCTCGTCAAAGCAGACCGCCTGCCCGTCATGCGTGGCGATGAGCACACGGTCGCTGCCGCGTGTCTCGAAGACGGAGATAAGCTCGTCGCCCTCATCCAGCGTCAGGGCGCGGATTCCGTTGTTGCGCAGATTCTTCAGTGCGCCGACCTCCAGCCGCTTCACCGTGCCGTTGCGGGTGGTCATGAACAGATAAAGCTGCTCGTCTCCCGTCTCACGGAAGTGGAGCATGGCCTGCACCCGCTCGCCCGTCTCCACTTGCAGGATGTTGACGATGTTCACGCCCTTGGCGGCCTTGCCGCTCTCGGGTATCTGATAGCCCTTCTTGCGGTAGACCTTGCCCGTGTCGGTAAAGAACAGGATATAGTCGTGCGTGGACGCGGTGAACACATCCACCACGCTGTCCTCCTCGCGGGTGGTGATACCCTTCTTGCCCATGCCGCCCTTGCTCTGCGCGGCATACTCGCTGGCGGGTGTGCGCTTGATGTAGCCGTTCTCCGTCAGCGTAAAGACGCACTGCTCCTCCTCGATGAGATCCTCGATGTCCAGCTCGTCCTCAACATCCTGAATCTCGGTTTTGCGGTCGTCGCCGTACTTGTCGGCGATGGCGGTCAGCTCCTCCTTCAGGATGGATTTCACAAGGCTCTCGTCGCTGAGAATGTGCAGGAAGTAGGCAATGCGCTCCTCCAGCTCCTTATACTCGGCCTGAAGCTTCTCGCGGTCGAGTCCCTGCAACGCCTTGAGGCGCATGTCGAGTATTGCCTGCGCCTGCACCTCGTCCAGCCCGAAGCGCGACATAAGGTTTTCCCTGGCGTTGTCGTAGCTGGTGCGGATGATTTTGATAACCTCGTCGATGTTGTCCTGCGCGACGAGCAGACCCTCCAGCAGGTGCGCCCGCTCCTGCGCCTTTTTCAGATCGAATCGCGTCCGGCGGACGATAATTTCCTCCTGGAACTTCAAATACTCATCGATGATGTGGCGCAGGGAGAGGATCTTCGGCTGCCGCTGGTTCTCCACCAGTGCCAGCATGTTGATGGCAAAGGTCGTTTGCAGCTGCGTCTGCGCGAACAGGCGGTTGAGCACCACCTGCGGATTCGCGTCACGCTTGAGCTCGATGACCATGCGCATACCGTTGCGGTCGGATTCATCGCGGATGTCGGAGATGCCGTCAATGCGCTTGTCCTCGACCTGATCGGCAATGGCCTTGATCAGCATTCGCTTGTTGACCTGATAGGGAAGCTCGGTGATGATGATACGGGTGCGGCCGCTGCCGAACTCCTCGAACTCGTGGCGGGCGCGCACCATGATGCGCCCTCTGCCCGTGGCGTAGGCGGCGCGGATACCGCTCCTGCCCATGATGATGCCCCTGGTCGGGAAATCGGGTCCCTTGATATGCTCCATCAAATCGGAGAGTGTGGCGTTGGGGTCGTCCAGCACACAGATACACGCGCCGATGACCTCCCGCAGGTTGTGCGGCGGGATATTGGTCGCCATGCCCACGGCGATACCGCTGGAGCCGTTGACCAGCAGGTTGGGGAAGCGGCTGGGGAGCACACGCGGCTCCTTGCGGCTCTCGTCAAAGTTGGGGTCCCAGTCCACGGTGTCCTTTTCGATGTCGCGGAGCATTTCGTTCGAGATTTTGCTCAACCTCGCCTCGGTGTAACGGTAGGCGGCAGGGGGGTCGCCATCGACCGAACCGAAGTTGCCGTGGCCGTCCACCAGCATGTAGCGCATGGAAAAATCCTGCGCCAGACGCACCAGCGCATCGTACACGGACACATCGCCGTGCGGGTGGTATCTGCCGAGCACATCGCCCACGCAGGTGGCGGATTTCTTGAACGGGCGGTCGCTCGTCAGGTTGTCCTCGTACATGGCGTAGAGAATACGGCGGTGTACGGGCTTCAGGCCGTCGCGCACATCGGGCAGTGCCCGCCCGACGATGACGGACATGGCGTACTCAATATAGGACTGCTCCATCTCCGGCACAAGGGGGGATTCCACGATGTGCTGGTTGGGGTAGCGTATTTCCTCCGGGTCGTATTGGGGTTTTTTGCTCATATTCTCACGACCTCCTTAATAATCCAGATTCACTGCGTACTGTGCTTTACGCTCGATGAACTCCTTGCGCGGCTCGACCTTTTCGCCCATGAGGACGGTGAAGGTTGCGTCCGCCTTGACCGCATCGTCCAGCGTAATACGCCGCAGGGTGCGGGTGGTGGGATCCATCGTTGTTTCCCACAGCTCGTGGGAATCCATCTCGCCCAAGCCCTTGAAGCGGCTGATGTCGATCTTGACATTCGGGTTGTCGCCGCGCATTTCGGCGGAGATACGGTCGCGCTCCTCGTCGGAGTACGCCACGCGCTGCTGCTTGCCGCGTGTCAGCTTATAAAGCGGCGGCACGGCGGAGTAGACATACCCCTGCTCGATGAGCGGCCGCATATAGCGGAAGAAGAAGGTCAGCAGCAGCGTGCGTATATGCGCGCCGTCCACATCGGCATCGGCCATGATGATGATTTTGTGATAGCGCAGCTTGTTCGCGTCGAACTCCTCGCCGATACCCGCGCCCAGCGCGATAATGACGGGCTGGAGCTTCTCGTTGCCGTAAACCTTGTCCACCCGCGCCTTTTCCACATTGAGCATCTTTCCCCACAGGGGGAGAATCGCCTGAAAGCGGCTGTCGCGCCCGCTGGTGGCACTGCCGCCGGCGGAATCGCCCTCAACGATGTACAGCTCGGTCAGCTCCGGATTATTCTCGTTGCAGTCGCGCAGCTTGTCCGGCATGGCCGCGCCGCCGAGCACCGTCTTGCGGCGGATGGATTCACGCGCCTTGCGTGCCGCTTCACGGGCGCGGTTGGCGGTCATTGCCTTGTCCAGAATCGTCCGCGCCACGACGGGGTGCTCCTCTAAATACACCGCCAGCTGGTCGCTGACAATGCCGTCCACTAATGTGCGGATATGGGCGTTGCCCAGCTTCGCCTTCGTCTGTCCCTCGAACTGCGCCTCGGTCAGCTTGACGGAGATGACCGCCGTGATGCCCTCGCGGACATCCTCGCCCGACACCTTGTCGCCGTCCTTTATCATGCCGTATTTCAGGCCGTAGGCGTTCAGCACGCGGGTGAGTGCCGCCTTGAAGCCCGTCTCGTGCATACCGCCCTCCGGCGTGTGAATGTCATTGGCGAAGGACACCAGCGTCTCGTTATAGCCGTCGTTATATTGCAGGGCGACCTCCGCCGTGCTGTCGTCCCTGCTGCCGGAGAGGTAAATGACCTCCTCGTGCAGCGGCGTCTTGTTGCGGTTGATGTAGGTCACGAACTCGCGGATACCGCCCTCGTAGCACATGGCTTCGGACTGCTCCCTGCCGCCTCTTGCATCGGTGATGGTGATGCGCAGTCCCGCGTTGAGGAACGCCTGCTCGCGCATACGGGTGTGCAGTGTCTCGTAATCGTACTCCAGCGTGTCAAACATCTCAGGGTCGGGCTTGAAGGTCACGGTCGTGCCGTTGTGGTCGGTCGTGCCGACGACGGTCATCTCGCTCGTGATATTGCCGCGGGAGAACTTCATCTCGTAAATTTTTCCGTCCTTGTGTACCTGAACGGTCAGCCACTCGGACAGCGCGTTGACCACGCTCGCGCCCACGCCGTGCAGTCCGCCGGAGACCTTGTAGCCCCCGCCGCCGAACTTGCCGCCCGCGTGGAGCACGGTAAACACGACCTCCAGCGCGGGGCGGCCCGTCTGCGCCTGAATGTCCACGGGGATACCGCGCCCGTTGTCTGTGACGGTGATGGTGTTGCCCTCGTTGATGGTCACGGTGATGTCCGTGCAGTAGCCCGCCAACGCCTCGTCAATGGCGTTGTCCACGATCTCATAGACCAGGTGGTGCAGACCGCTGGCACTCGTCGAGCCAATGTACATGCCCGGCCGCTTGCGCACCGCCTCCAGTCCCTCCAGCACCTGAATTTCCGAGGCGTTATACTCCGTATCCACGATTGTCTTTTCCAAATCTGCCATGTATTACTCTCCTTTGCCCTCCGCCCGTCTGCCAAGCGTGCGGGAATTGATCTGCGACAGATACACGATCTGCCGGTGGTAGGGGTGGTCGCACACCACGAACGAACGCGGTATGTCCTCACACGCGGGCTGTACCACGCCCTCGCGCTCCGCTCCCTGTAAAAACTCTCTTGTCCTTTTCGAGGTGGAGGTGTTGTCCAAATCGAATATGCCGATGATGCGCCTGTCCTCCACCATGACATTCATGCCGATGTGCAGATACGCCATCAAAGCACCTCCCCGCCGCGCACATGGAACACCCTGCCGTGCAGCAGTGCATCCAGACGGTCGTTTTCGCAGCAGGTGATGAACACCTGCCCGCCGCTGATGCGGTTGAGCACATACTCCTGCCGCCGTGCGTCCAGCTCGCTGAGCACATCGTCCAGCAGCATAACGGGATATTCGCCCATGGCGTTCCTGTGTATCTCCCGCTCGGCCAGCTTCAGACTCAGTGCCGCCGTGCGCACCTGTCCCTGCGAGCAGAACTGCCTCGCGCTGCGGCCGTTGACCAGCACCTCGATGTCGTCCTTGTGCGCGCCGCTCAGACACAGCCGTGCGGCCTTTTCCGCCGCCTGATGGCTCTCCATGTGCTCGCGCAGGGCATGGTATATGCTCTCCTGACTGCCCAGCGGGTCGGCAACGGTCTTGACGGTCTGATAGGTCAGCGTCAGCTCCTCGCGCTGTCCGCTGCACTCCAGATGTGCCTGACGCGCATACTCCGCCAGTACCGAACAGAACCGCGCCCGATAGCCCACCAGCACCGCCCCGCTGCGGCAAAGTCCCTCGTTGAACTCCGGAAGCAGGTCTAAAAGCTGCGGCTTTTCCTCGCTGTCGCGCAGGATACGGGTCTTGTGCTCATACAATCGGCTGAACTGCGTCAGTGCCTCGGCGTAGCGCGGCCTGAGCTGGCAAAGCGACACATCCATGAACCGCCGCCGCTCCGCCGCGCCCGCACGGATAAGAAACAGATCCTCCGGCGCGAAAAACACCGTGTGCAGCACATCGCTCAGTGCTGCCGCCCTCTTGGCGGGCACGCCGTTGACGGTCATTTTCCGCCGCTTTCCGCGGCAGAGCCTTATGTCCGTCACGAAGTCCCTCCCGCGGGAGAATATTCTCCCCGTCAGTGACGCTTCCTGCGCATCAAAGCCGATGAGCTCGCGGTCGCCGTGCGCCCGTGGGCTTTTCCCGCAGCTAAGATACACGATGGCCTCCATCAGGTTCGTCTTTCCCTGCGCGTTCTCTCCGTAGATGACATTGCAGCTTTCGTCAAAGCTGAGACTCTGCTGCCGGTAGTTGCGCCAGCCTGCCAGCGTCAGACCGTCAACTCTCATATGCGACGGTCAGCTCCTGCCCATGAAAGGCAGCGACATCGCCGGGGCGAATCTTTTTTCCGCGCATGGTGCAGACCTCGCCGTTCACGGTGACCTCGCCGTTCTGTACGGCGAGCTTCGCCTCGCCTCCCGTCTCCACCGCCGATGCCAGCTTCAGCAGATCCTGCAATTTGATATATTCGGTTGTGATGGTGATTGTTTGCATAGCAGCTCCTTGTCTGATTTCCACTGGGAGACTTTATTTATTGCGCCTTCAGACGCACCGGCAGTACCATATAGAGAAAGCTGTCGCTGTCGTCCATCGGCGTTATCACGCATGGGGAAATACCCGTGTTAAGGTGCATTTTCACCGTGTCTGCGGGCGCGTAGCGCAGCGCGTCCATCAGATAGCGGTTGTTAAAGCCGATTTCCAGTTCATTTCCGTCACCACGCACGGGGCAGATGTCCCTCGCATCGCCGTTGCCCGTGCGGGCGGACATATACACCTTATCGCAGGAGAAAACACACTTCACGGGGCTTTTCAGCTTCTCGCTGATAACGACGCTCACTCGTTCAAGGCTCTCTATCATCACCCTGCTGTCTACCTCGACAGTAATGGGGTTGTTCATCGGAATGGCGTTGCGGTAGTTGAGGAACTCTCCCTCCAGACGGCGGCAGATAAGCTGCGTCGAGCCTATCTCAAACAGCAGATGCCTCTTGCCCTGAATCACCGTTACCATGTCATCCGTGTCGGCGCATATCTTCTCCACCTCATTGAGTGCGCTGCCGGGAGCGACAAACCTGAACGCTCCTCCGTCGATGTGCTCCAGCGGCTCGCGCCGCAGGGCAAGGCGGAAGCCGTCCACGGCCACCATCGTCAGCCCCTTGTCGTTTATCTCGAACAATGCGCCCGTGTGGATGGGCCGCGTCTCGTTGAGGGAAACGGCGAAGCTGGTCTGGTCTATCATTGCCTTGAGCGTCCTCTGCTCCAGCGTGACGGAATACTCATCGTCCACCTCCGGCAGCTCGGGATAGTCGTCCGCGCTCAAGCCGGTCATCTCAAAGCCCGCGTCCCCGCAGGTGAGCTTTACATTGAATTTATCATCCGCGGTAAACAGCACCATATCGTCCGGCAGCCGGCGTATCATCTCGCCGAACAGCTTCGCGTTCAGCACGATGCGCCCGCTCTCCTCTATATCGGCCTCCAGCGCGGTGCGGATACCCGTCTGCATGTTGTACCCCGACAGGCGCAGCCCGTCTCCGCACTCCAGCAGGATACCCTCCAGCGCGGGAATGGAGCTTTTTACCGCCACGGCGCGGGACACGGCCATCACCGCCTGCTGCAATAAAGCCTTCTCACAGGAAAATCTCACCATATCCGTCGTTCCTCTCTTTCCGAAAAATTTCGGTTCTGTTTTTTGAAATCAAATCATAAACTAATCTTTTATTTCAGTAGTCTTATTAGTAGGGAAATTTTTTGTGGAAATACCCTCTCGCGCCGCGCCGCAGCTGGATTTCTTTCACACATCCCTTTCTGGAAAACCTCCCCCGTTTCCCACAGGCAAGGGGGCATGACAGGATATGCACACCCTTTCCCCTGTGGATTCCACAAAATAGGTGGAAAAGCTACGGTCTTTTACAGCCCTCACTCTTTACTTCTTGCTATTGATATTTGTAGTGATTTCCTTCACCTTTTCGGCAAAGGCAGGGTCGGAGCGCATCTGCTGCTCCACCTTATCCAGCGAGTGCAGTATCGTGGAGTGATCCCTGTTGCCGAACTCCTTACCGATGTCATTCAGGCTCATGGAGGTCATGCGGCGGATGAGATAGATAGCAATCTGACGCGCCGCCATGACATCGCGCCCTCGGCTCTGGCCGCGCAGCGTCTCCTCGTCCACATGGAAGTAGCTGCAAATGTAACCGACGATGATGCTGGGCGTGGGGGCGAAGTCGTTGCTCTTTTTCAGCATGTCGCGGATGGCGCGGCTGACGGTCTCCTCGTTCACCTGATCGTCCAGCAGGTCGCGGTACGCCAGTATCTTATTGAGCGTTCCCTCGATCTGCCGCACATTGGAGGTGATGTTCTCCGCGATGTAATCCGTCACCTCGTCGGGCAGCTTTACGCCGAGCATGGCCGCCTTGTTCTGCACGATGGCAAAGCGCGTCTCGAAATCCGGCGGCGCGACATCCACCATCAGACCCCACTCGAACCGCGTCCGCAGTCGATCCTCCAGCTGGGTGATCTCCTTTGGCGGACGGTCGGAGGTCAGCACGATCTGCCTTCCCGACTCGTACAGCGTGTTGAAGGTATGGAAAAACTCCTCCTGCGTCTGTATCTTGCCCGCGATGAACTGAATATCGTCCATCAGCAGTATATTCGTCTGGCGGTACTTCTCGCGGAACTCCGTGTTGCGGTTTTCGCGGATGGAGGCGATCAGCTCGTTGGTGAAGTCGTCGCCCTTGACATAGACGATTTTCGCGTCGGGACGCTTTTTCCGAAGGGCGTTGGCAATGGCGTACAGCAGGTGCGTCTTGCCCAGTCCGCTGTCGCCGTAGATAAACAGGGGATTGTAATTTTCGCCCGGCTTGTCCGTCACCGCCTTCGCTGCGGCGAAGGCCAGCTTGTTCTGCGGCCCCACCACATATGTCTCGAAGGTAAACGCCTCCGACTCCGACAGATCGCCCGGCCGGTCGGGTGCCACGCCGTGATAGGCGGCAAGCTGCTGGTCGTCGAGTATCTTGACCTCAAAATCGGTGGAGAACAGGTCGCGCAGTGCCGCCTTGATATGCGGCAAGAACCGCGCCTCGATCGTGTCCCGCTTAAAGGTGTTGCTGCAATGCAGCACGAACGCGGAATCCTCCATGGTCACGATGTCTACCTCATCGAACCATGTCTTGATGGTGATCTCCGACAGCTCGCCGCTCAAACGCTTGAGCACGCTGTCCCACAGGTCTTTTATTGAATTCAAAGGAAGCTCCCCTTTCGCCGGAGGTATCTCTCTCCTCCGTATTGAAGTGACGGGGGGGTGTGCCGTCAAAATATCCCACATCATTATAGCAGAAAACCGCACGGAAGTCTATACATATTCTAATATAATATCCCGCTTTGTTTTTCTCTTTTCCCGCGAAACCGCGCCGTATCGGCGCAAAAGTCAAGAGTAAAAGCAGAAAAAATATTGAAGATATGACCGTGGGATTTCTCAAATTCTGCGCAATTCCCGAAAACCCACCTATGCTCAAGGTATATTGGGGCATAAAAAAATGCACCTGCCGAAGCAGGTGCACAAATGGAGTTACATCATAGGATTTTCAAGAAGGATCTCGATATCGCAACCAAGAACACGGGATAACTTGTAGAGTTTTCGTGCCTGCGCCTTATCAATGTCGTTGACTCTTTGCTCATACATCTGAATATTTCGGACATTGATGCCTGCCTGACAGATGCTCATTTCATCGTTTTGGTCTAAACCTGTCTTACGAACACCTGTCCATCGGGCAGGCGTGTGCTTTTGGGGTTGCAAAACGCAGAATCTATGGTACAATAGGAGCACTGAGATTGTTATACCGCTATTGTCACATAGCATTATCAGAAAAAAGCGAGGTAAAAAACAATGAAGAAAATACTGTGCCTGTTGTCGGCGTTGTGCGCTGCGGCCATGAGCCTGTGCATCGCCTGTGCCAGCCCCCTCACCGGCGACACCAGCAATATGGGTCTGTGGATCGCCATGGTCGTTGTGGCGGTCATCGCCGTGGTGGTGCTCATCATCGTGGGCGCGAAGAACAAGAAGAAGTAAGCGTAGCTGCAATCAAATCAAAACCTCCGGCTTGGCCGGAGGTTTTGATTTATATATGTCCCTCTGGCAGGGGCTGGGCGTGGAGCATCACGCGCCCGAAGCAGGTCAGGCTGCGCCCGCTGCCGCGGTGAAACACCACATCCATGTCCGCACGGGCGCGGTTGAGCGAGAACAGGTACACCATGCCGAAGCCGTCACGGTAATACTGCTTGCACAGCATGTCGCCGTCCACGCAGAAAATGCCCACATCGCCGTTTTTCAGCGGGTCGTGGTTGACATAGACCACCGCGCCATCGGCAATGACCGGCAACATCGAGTCGCCCTGTATGCGCACCGCCAGCTCTGCGCCGGGCGGCACATCGCCCGTGACGCATATCAGCTCGTAATCCTCCCCGAACACAGGCGCGGCGAAGCCCGCCGCAGCGGGGGAGGTGTACAGCGGGATGGTGCGCTCCTCACCCTGCGGCGCGGCGGTACGGAGGTCGTCCGCCATTTCCGTCAGCGCGTCCAGCAGCGTGGAGACGGTCTGCCGCCCCGACAGGGGCAGTCCTCGATACTTCGCCAGCAGGCGGCTCTCCTCATCGCTGCGGCTGCCGGAGGCGGTGCGGTAGCTGCCGCGGTACAGGTAATTCGGGTCGGCCTCCAATGCGTCAAACAGCCGCAGCAGCACGCCCTCCTTGGGGGTGCTGATCCCCGTTTCGTAATTGCCCACGGCGGACACGGACACGCCCAGCCGCGCCGCCAGCTGCTGGCGGGTCAGACCCAGCTCCTCGCGCCGACGGCGCATCTGCTCTCCAAAGGACACGGAGGCCACCTCCTTCTCGTCTTGCCGCGCTCCCGATGAGAGGGCGCAGCTTGCTGCTTGTATACTACCCTGAATTCTTGGTTTTGTCAAGGCAGATTAACAAGAAACTTGTAAAATAACGCTTGACATCTCAAGTTTCTTGTGATATAGTGGCATCGTCAACAAGCTTCTTGGTTTTGCAGAGAGAAAGTACAAGAATATTGGCGGGTGAACTGTCTCTATCGGAGACAAGAAAAATACCGACCGCCCTGACGGGCAATCGGTATTTTGGTGGGGGATGGTGGATTCGAACCACCGAAGGCGTTGCCAGCAGATTTACAGTCTGTCCCCTTTGGCCACTCGGGAAATCCCCCAGATACGGGTATTATATTGGAGCTGGTGGACGGATTCGAACCCCCGACCTGCTGATTACAAATCAGCTGCTCTACCAGCTGAGCTACACCAGCATCTCACCAGCGAACCGTATTATAGCAGAGCTTTCCCGCATTGTCAACAGGAAAGTTTGCGGCGGCGCGGTTTATATGTGATTTTTGTTTATTCTTGCAAAAATAAAGGGAAAAATGCAAAGAGGAGGGAGCAAAAGCCATGACATTAGAGGAGATGTCCGTGCTGTATGACGGCAGTGCCGCGCTGATTGCGGGGCGGCTGGCGGAGCTGCGGCTGCGCCTGCGCCAGACGGAGGACACGGAGGAGGTGCGCTGCCTGCATCGGAGAATTGAGGCGTTGCAGCCGATGATGACGCAGTGCCGCAAGCTGACAGGCGTTACGGGGAGGTATTATGACAGGAGCTTCTATGGCTGGCGCGAGTACCGGCTATGACCCGATGGATCGGGCGGGATGGCAGCTGTGGCTGCGGGAGCAGGCGGGAGACAACGGCTCCCGCCGCCACCGTCTGCTGCGCAACCTGCCCCGTGCGGTGGCGGCGGAGCTGACGCCGCGCCAGCGGGAGACGCTGGAGCTGTACATCTACGAGGACATGAGCATAACGGACATTGCCGCCGCGCTGGGCGTGAATAAGTCCACCGTGTCGCGGTCGCTGCAACGGGCCTTTCACCGGCTGGAGCGATGCCTGAAATACAGCCTGTGAACCGATGCGGACGGGTGAAGGAGGAGAGGGCGTTCTCTCCTCCTTCATGTATATGCAGGGGCGGCGCACATACGCTTGGCGCGAAAATTCATCTGCCGCAGCGGGAATCCGTACTTGCCTGCGCTGCTGTTTTTGTGGTATACTATTACATTGAAATATTAGGCGAGGTGCGGAACATGGTGCAGCTTCCCCCGGAAAACAGCATACTGGCGCGCACGGTGCGCCGCGCCGCCGACGAAGGCCGATTGAGCCACGCGGTGATCCTTACGGGACGGGGCGACCTGACCGCCGCAGCGCGGTTCATCGCCGCCGCCCATGTGTGTCAGGAGGCGGACAGGCCGTGCCTGCACTGCCGCCACTGCCGCAAGGTGCTGGAGGGCGTACACCCCGATGTGCTCACCGTGCAGGACACGGAGCACCGCGAGCTGACGGTGGAGGCCGTCCGTGCCCTGCGCAAGGATGTGTACATCCGTCCCAACGAGGCCGAGCGGAAGGTGTACATCCTCCGCGACTGCCGCCAGCTCAACGAGCGGGACCAGAATGTGCTGCTGAAGATCGTGGAGGAGGGGCCGCCCTACGCGGCGTTCCTGTTCTGCGCCGACAGTCCCGCCGCGCTGCTGGAGACGGTGCGCTCCCGCTGCGTTACACTCCGATACGATGAGGGGGCGGAGCTGCCGATGGACGCACGGGCATCGGAGCTGTGCCGCGCCTTTTCCACGGGGCGGCTGCTGCCGGTGACCTCGCTGCTGGTGGGCTGGGACGCCGGAAAGCCCGCCCTGCGGCGGGAGGAGCTGCGGACGCTGCTGCGGGACGCATGGCGCGCCACGGCGGAGGCCCTGCTGCTGCGGCAGGGAAAGCCCGCGCCGGAGCCGACCTGCGCAGACGAGGCGCGGCTGCTGGCGGACAGGCTGACGAAGCGGCAGCTTGCACAGCTCGCTGATGCTCTGCGGCGGTACGCTGCGGAATGTGACTATAATGTGGGCGTGGGACAGGTGCTGGGTGCCCTCGCCGTCAAATGGGAGGAGCTTTTATGACAGAAGTCATCTCTGTCCGTTTTCGCAACGGATGCAAGGAATACTACTTCGACCCACGGGGCATCACCGTTCCGACGGACGCGGATGTGATCGTGGAGACGGCGCAGGGCGCGGAGCTTGCGCACTGTATCGCCGGAAATCATCAGGTGGAGGACGGCACGGTGATCAACCCCCTGCGGGGCGTGATCCGTCTCGCCACCGACAACGACCGCCACACCGCCGCCTACAACCGTGGGCGGGAGAAGGAGGCGTTCGAGATATGCAAAAGGAAGATCGTCCAGCACAAGCTGGAGATGAAGCTCGTGCGGGTGGAGTGCAGCTTTGACGGAAGCAAGATACTGTTCTTCTTCACCGCCGACGGGCGCGTGGACTTCCGCGAGCTGGTGAAGGATCTGGCGGGCGTGTTCCGCGCCCGTATCGAGCTGCGGCAGATCGGTGTGCGGGACGAGGCCAAGATGATCGGCGGACTGGGTATCTGCGGCAGGCCGTTCTGCTGCGAGCAGTTCATGGACGAGTTCCTGCCCGTGTCCATCAAGATGGCCAAGACGCAGAGCCTCAGCCTGAACCCCACGAAGATCTCCGGCACCTGCGGGCGGCTGATGTGCTGCCTGAAGTACGAGCAGGACGCCTACGAGGATGCCATCAAGCGTCTGCCCAAGAACGACTCCTTCGTCCTGACGCCGGACGGCACGGGCAATGTCAGCGACATCAATGTGCTCAAGGAGACGGTGAGCGTCAAGCTGGACGACCGCCCCGAGGGGGCGCGGTGCTACCACAACTGCGAGGTCTGCGTCCTGCGCAGCGGCAAGGGCAGTCGTGACGGCATCGTTGTTCCCGACAAGCGCCCCGAGCGGTATGTGGAGCCGCTGGCGGAGGAGGAAATGCCCACCATCACGCTGCTCAGCGATTTTAACCCCGATAGTGCCGACACCGAGCGCGGTGAGCGTCGCCGCCGCAGCCGCGGCGGGCGAAGCCGCCGGGGCCGCGAGGGCGGTGCGCAGGAAAAGCAGCCCGTGCGGGCGGACAAGCCTGCCGAGGGCGAAAAGCCCCGCCGCGAAAACGGCAATCGGCGCAGAGGCGCACGGCGCGGCAGCGCAGCCGCCGACAACACCTTTAAGCCCGCGCCCGCACCCAAGCCGGCAGGGGAGGGGAAGCCCTCCGGCGGCGGCAAAAATCGCGGCCGCTACCGCCGTCCCCGCAGAAACGGCGGCGGCAAGCCCAACGGCGGAGCGGAGGCGTAGGACATGGGCAAATTCGACGGTCTGCTGCTGGTCAGCGACTTTGACAACACACTGGTGTACACCGAGGAGGCTCTCCAGAGGTGTGTGGACATGCCGTCCGTCTCGCCGGAAAATCGGGCGGCGTTGGAGCACTTCATGGCCGAGGGCGGCATATTCTCCGTCGCCACGGGGCGCGCCAAGCCCGCGTTCGAGACGGTGGTGGACGACATCCCCATGAACGGTCCCTCGGTGCTGTTCAACGGCGCGGCCATCTATGACTTCGCGCAGCGGAAATACCTCGCCACGGCGTTCCTGCCGGAGACGGCGCGGGCGCATATCGCGCAGGTCGTCACCGACCTGCCCTGCGTGGCGGCGGAGCTGTACCACGATGACAACACCATCCACGCGCTCAACGCCAACGATGTGACGCGGCGGCACATGCACATCACCCACGCCCCGTCGATCCATGTCACCTCCATCGAGCAGGTGCCCTCGCCCATCAGCAAGGCTCTTTTCTCCACGGAGGAGGAAAATCTGCCCGAGCTGCTGGCCTATCTGCAAGCGCAGCCGTGGTATCACGACTACGAGGTCGTGTCCAGCGCGGTGACGCTGGTGGAGCTGACGGCCAAGGGCGCGAACAAGGGCGGCATGGTGCGCCGTCTGGCCGCGCTGCTGGGCATCGAGCAGAAAAATGTCTTCTGCGTGGGCGACCACGGCAACGACATCAGTATGCTCACATGGGCAGGGGAGGGCTATGCGCCCGCCAACGCCATCCCCGCCGTGCTGCACACCCCCGGCGTACATCACCTGCCCGACTGCCGCGACAACGCCGTCGCCGCACTGATAGGGCAATTGGACGAGCGATTTTGAAATTGGAAATGAAGACAGACGGAGATGGCTCCAAGCCCGTAAGGGCTTGGAGCCATCTCCGTCTGTCGAAAAACTGTCATATTCCCTTATACTTGCGGCGGGTGGCAAGGCCGCCGCGGATGTGCCGCTGGGATTTGTTATCGTCCAGTATGAGCTTCACCTGCGCGTACAGCCCCCTGTCGCACAGGGACAGCCGCTCGGACAGATCCTTGTGGACGGTGGATTTGCTGATGCCGAATTTTTTGGCGGCGGCGCGGACGGTCGCACGGTTCTCTATCATGTACAGAGCCAGCTCCCTGGCTCGCTGCTCTAAATCGTCACGAATATGGCACCACTCCCATGCTGTTGTGGTCTAACTATATGGTGGGAGGGGACGGAATATGAACATTTTGTGAGAAAATATTCTTAGCGGAATATTAACACATGCAGGGGGTATAATTTGTCATCATCCGAAGCGAAGTGAGGCGATCGTATGGATATTCGTAAGGAGCTGCTGGCGGAGGGCGTGGATGCCGCTCTGCTGGATGAGGTGGAGCATTTCCGCGCCGAGCACGCGGTCGCGCCGGAGGCGCAGCACCGTGTGCCCGTGCCGAAGTACCTCTACTACGGCAGGGAAATATGGGAGAGTGCCGCCGCCGCGCTGCTGTGCGGGCAGCATGTGCTGCTGGCAGGCCCCAAGGCGACGGGCAAGAATGTGCTGGCGGAGAATCTGGCAGCTCTGTTTGGCCGTCCCGTGTGGGATGTGTCCATGTATGTGAATGTGGACGCCGCCGCCCTCATCGGTGCGGACACGCTGAAGGAGGGACAGGTGGTGTTCCGCGAGGGTCCCATCTGCGCCTGTGCGCGGCTGGGCGGCTTCGGTGTGCTGGACGAGGTGAACATGGCGAAGAACGAGGCTCTGGCGGTGCTCCATGCCACGCTCGACCACCGGCGCGTCATTGATGTGCCGGGCTATGAGCGCATCGAGCTGGACAGCGCGGCGCGGTTTATCGGCACGATGAACTACGGCTACGCCGGTACGCGGGAGCTGAACGAGGCGTTGGTCAGCCGCTTTGTGGTGGTGGACATGCCCGTCATCTCCGATGAAAATCTGCAAAAGCTGCTGCGCCGCACCTTCCCCGCGCTCAAGCAGGAGTGGGCGGTGCAGCTGACGGAGATGTTCCGCGACCTGCGCACCAAGTGCGACAGCGGCGAGATCTCCACCAAGGCACTCGATCTGCGCGGCCTGCTGGCGTCCCTGCATCTTATCGAAAAGGGCATCCCCTCCGGCAGGGCGTTGGAGCTGGGTATCATCAACAAGGCGTTCGAGCCGTTCGAGCGGCAGCTGGTGGCAGACGCGGTGTGGGCGCGGCTGCCCAAGGATGCCACGGCGGACAAGCTGTTTTCGTGATATGGACAGAGAGGACAGACAGGCACGACGCGCTGAAAATCAGGTCTGGAACGGCTGGGGCGACTACGCCCGCCGTCCGGAGCTGGTGAGCTACGATGCGGCGGGCGAGGCGGATCTGTACGCCAACACCGTGCTGGGGCTGGCGTGCCGCTACTACGATTTTGACAGGTTCAAGCCGCTGCTGAACGAGCTGCACCGCGCAGCGGACGAGGGACTGTACACCACGGTGTTTTTCCTCGTGCTGGAGAGCGCGGTGTTCGCCGTGGGGCGGCGGGAGCGGCCCGTGCTGGCAGAGCTGCGGCGGGCGTATGCCGCCGCGCTGCTGCGCGATACACCGCTTGCCGAGGGCATGAGCGAACGGGCGGTGCGCCGCGCATGGGCGCAGACCGCGCTGGGACAGCCGGTGACGGACAGAACCCTCGCCGCGCTGCTGCGCGACATATCCGATGCCGCGAACGACCGCACAGAGATGCAGCTTATCCGGCGGACGGAGCAGGTGCTCTACACCTATTGCCACCGCGCACGACGCGCCGCCGACGACCGCCAGTGGGCGGCGTGGGTCGGGCGAAAGCGCGACAGGAGCGGCGGCGTTCACTTTGTGCAGCCGAACGCTCTGCGGGCACTCAGCCGCAATACGGCAGGTGGAAGCGGCGGCTTGCAGAAGCAGACGCTGCTGAGCTTTTTGCAGGGGCGCACCCCCGAGCCGATCCTGCGGCGGTATGTGGAGGACTGCTTCGGCGTGTCCATGCTCACCCCCGGTGAGCTGGACGAGGCGGAGCGCACGCTGTGTACGGGCGTGCATAAAAACTGCCGCCTGCACTTTACCAAGGGCGAGCTGCCCAAGCGTCCGCCCTCGCCCGATGCGGCGTGGGACGCGGAGACCTTCCGCAGGCAGCGGGAGAAAAACAGGGCGTACTATCAGGAGCATTTAGCGGAAAACCGCATGGCCATCGCACGGCTGACGCAGAAGCTGCGCAACACGCTGCTGTTGCAGCAGGAGGACGAGGGCGATACTGCCCGCGCCGGACGGCTGCGTCCCGCTGCGGCGTGGCGGGCGGCGGTGCTGGACGATGAGCGGGTGTTCTCCCGCACTGCGCCGCATGACCCCGACGAGCTGTCGGTCGATATTCTGCTGGACGGCTCGGCCTCGCAGAACCGGCAGCAGGAGAAGCTGGCGGTGCAGGCGTACCTCATCGCGGAGAGCCTGACGCGCTGCCGCATCCCCGTACGGGTGACGGCGTTCTGCTCGGTCAGCGGATGTACGGTGCTGCGGGTGCTGCGGGACTACGACAGTCCGCAGCAGAACGAGAGCGTGCTGGACTATGTGGCCGCCGGATGGAATCGGGACGGGCTGGCACTGCGGGCGATGGGCTGGCTGCTGCGGAAAAAACGCAGCGAGCGGAGCGTGCTGCTGGTGCTGTCCGATGCCAGTCCCAACGACGACCAGCGGATACCCAACGGGCTGGGCGGCTATGCCTACACCGGCAAGCGCGGCGTGGACGACACCGCGGCCGAGGCGGGACAGCTGCGGCTGCACGGCGTGCAGCCCGTATGCCTGTTCACGGGCAGTGACCGCGAATCGGCAGACGCACGGCGCATCTACGGTCACGCGGTGGAAAAGCTGCCCTCTGTCGGCTGGTTTGCCGAGGTCGTGACAAAGCTGATTCAAGGGCAGATACGAAAAACATGAAGCGGCGGGGTGAGGACACCCTGCCCTGCGAACGCTTACCGTCAAACCATGCTTAGGGCGGGACTGCGGCGCAAAAAAGAAAGCCCCATGGGGCTTTCTTTTTTTTGCTCTTTTTTCTGTTATCTCGGCTGTGCGCGGTCGTAGGAGACAACGACGCGGCGGTTTGGCTCCGTGCCGACGGAGTAGGTGGTGACACCGGGGACATCCTGCAATGCGGCGTGGATAACATGCCGCTCGTAGGCGTTCATCGGCTCCAGCGTGACGCTGCGGCGATACCGCTGCACCTTGGAGGCCACCTTGCGGGCAAGGCTCTCTAGGCTCTGCTCGCGGCGGACACGGTAGTTCTCGGCATCCATCTGGACGCGGATGCGCTTGTCACTGCCGCTGTTGACGGTGTAGTTCGTCAGCTGCTGGATGGCATCCAGCGTCTCGCCGCGCCGTCCGATGAGCTGACCCAGATGCTCACCGGCGAGAATGACCTTGTAGCGGCCCTTTTCGACCTCATAGACACGCACCTCGGCGGCACTGTCCATGTGCTCCAGCAGGCCGGAAACGAAGGCGGTTATGCGCTTGGCGTTGTCGTCCTCACACAGCGGGAGGTCGATTTCCGGCGCGGCGGGCTGGGGACGCTCGCGCCGCTCCTGACGGGGACGGTCGGCGCGGTCACTGTGGTCATTGCGGTCGCTGCGCTCGGTGCGCTGCGGACGGTCGGCGCGCTCCTGACGGGGACGCTCCTGACGCGGCGCGGGCTGCTCACGCTTGACGGGCGCGGGCTTGACGGCGGGCTTTTCCTCGGCAGGCTTTTCGGGGATGATCTTCGCCTCGGCGGGCACGGTCATGTCGGCATCGTCGGGGCCGTAGGTGATACGGATACGGGCGGGGGCAGCACCGATGCCCAAAAATCCGCTCTTTGCGCGTTCGAGGATGGACACGGACACATCGTCGCGCTCCATGCCGAGCTGCTCAAGCCCCTTGCGCAGAGCCTCCTCCTCAGTCTTGCCCGTTACATCGATATAACTCATAGACAAAACTCCTTATTCATCGTCATCGTTGTAGTGATCCTCACGGTAGGCGCGGCCTCTGGCGTAGGGGCGGCCGCCCACCTTGCCGGCCTCTGTGGTGCCATCGCTGTGGCTGCCGGACTTTTTCTTCTTTTGCTGGGGCTGGGACTTCTTGCCGGTGCCCTTGGCCTCCTCCAGCTGGCGGTTATACTTCTCGCGGGCGGCCTGCACCTTGGCGTAGCGCGCCTCGCGCTTCTGCCGCTCCTTGTCGCTCTCCTCGCGGTCGAGAATGGCGTTGAACTTCTTGTTCAGCAGCAGCTCCTGCAAGCAGGAGAAGCCGGCGTTGGCAATCCAGTAGACGCACAGAGCGGCGGGGAGAACATAGCCCATCCACACCGTCATCAGCGGCATCATGTAGATCATCGCCTTGGACGCGCCGTTGGCATTGTTGCTGCCGTTGGACTTCATGGAGATGGCCGTCATCAGGTATTGCAGGGCGGCGGAGATCAGCGGCAGGATCATGATGCCGATGACCGGCCAGCCGCCGGAGGGGAACTGGCTGAACAAATCACTGCCCACGGCGGACAGATCCATGCCGAGGAAGTTGTAGTCGAGGTTGATCAGACCGTCGAACTTGCCCTCGAAGCTGCTCCAGTTGTCGTGGATAAACTTGGCCAGATAGATCTGGTCATACGCCGCAGCCTGTCCCTCCGCGCCGGAGACATAGCCCAGCGATGCCGCCAGCTCGGAAATCTCGGTGATGACCTCGTTGGACAGGGACATGAAGTAGCGCAGAGGGGTGCGGATGATGTAGTACAGGGCGATCAGAATGGGGAAGGGCAGGAACGACCACAGACAGCCGGACATGGGGTTTACACCCTCGCGGGCGTAGAGGTCGGCGATCTCCTGCTGCTGCCTTTCCTTGTTGTTGGCGTATTTCTTCTGTATCTCCTGCACCTTGCTGTTCATGCGTCCCATACGGAGCATACTTTTCTTGCTCTTGAGCTGGAAGGGCAGAAGCACCAGCTTCACGATGAGCGTGAAGAGGATCAGCGCAACGCCGTAGGAGCCTGTCCATGTATAGAACAGGCGGGTGAGCCACGCAAACGGCACACAGATTAAGTAGCCGAGCTGTGCAAACATAGGCTTAATTTCCTCCGTTCGATTTTGAGGGTTGCGGGGATTCAGGGCACCGGATCATACCAGCCGCCCCTGTGACGGTGGAAGGGATGACACCGCAGCAGACGCTTGCAGGCCAGATAGCTGCCCTTGGCCGCACCGTACTTCTCAATCGCCTCAAGTGCGTATTGGGAGCAGGTGGGGATATAGCGGCAGCGCGGCGGAAAAAGCGGGGATATGGCGCGCCGATAGAAGCATATCAGGCGGAGAAGAAGTCGTTTCATGCTTCCTCCCGCAGCAGTCCCAGCTCCGCAAGGCAGGTGAGATACTGCTTTTCCAGCCTGCGGTACGGCAGCTCGGCGGCGCGGACACGCGCTACCATAATAATGTCCCAGCCGCTTTTCATCTCCACCCTGTGCAGGCGGTATATCTCGCGGAAGCGGCGGCGGACACGGTTGCGCACCACGGCGTGACCGAGCTTGGTGGAGACGGTGACTCCCAGACGGCTCATCCCCTGCCTGTTTTTCAGGCAATAGACCACCACGCCGCCGGAGACGGCCGACCGTCCCCTGCGGTAAATGCGGCGGAAATCGCCGTTTTTCTTCACCGTTACTCTTGCGTCCATGTAATTCCTCGTTTTCCTGCTTTGCAGCGCATATACACCGATAGGGACGGGGATAATTTCCTCCGTCCCTTGGGGTATATTCTATGTGCGATGCACCTTCCGTGACCTCAATGGGTCAGACGGGCACGACCCTTGGC
>CAVDXW010000002.1:0-62141 GCA_963613145.1 Bacteroidaceae bacterium
AAGGGCTTCCTGCCGTGCGCTTCTCTGTCTGCGCTGACATCTTCCATCAGCTCCTTTGCATAGTGTCTGGAGGCTGTGCCGGGGTCTGGCGACCTGCGCCAATGGCGAACCCAATGTGATGCCTGCGGCAAATGGCCGACAGGCAAAGCTCCCGAAAAATCCTGCGATTTTTCGGGAGTTTACTTTGCGTCTCGCTCGTATTCCTCTAATGCCGCTGCGAGCACCTTTTTGTCGTGGCGGCTATGTACCTGCGTCAGGTCGAATTTCTCCCACAGGTCGGGGCGGCGGGTCATGGTGCGCTTATAGCTCTCCTTGGTGCGCCAGTCCGCCACATTTCCGTGGTGGCCGCTGAGCAGCACCTCCGGCACCTTGCGCCCGTGCCACTCCTCCGGGCGGGAGTACTGCGGATACTCCAAAAGCCCGTTCCAGTGGCTCTCGTCGGTATAGCAGCTCTCCTCCGGCAGGACGCCGGGCACCATGCGGCACAGGCAGTCCGCCAGTGCCATCGCGGGTATCTCGCCGCCCGTGACGACGAAATCGCCCATGGAGATCTCCTCGTCCACGCACTCGTCCAAAAAACGCTGATCCACACCCTCGTAGTGGCCGCAGACCAGAATCATGTGGTCGTGCCGCTCCTTCAGCTCCCGCGCCACCTGCTGCGTCAGCACCCTGCCGCAGGGAGACATGTAAATGGTATGCACCCTCTCCCCCGCCTCATCGCAGATATGCTGCCAGCAGCGGAACAGCGGGTCGGCCTGCATCACCGCGCCGCGCCCGCCGCCGTAGGGGTAGTCGTCCACCTGCATCTGCTTGTTGGTGGTATACTCGCGTATCTGATGGGTGCGTATGGTGACAAAGCCCCGCTCCCGCGCGCGGCCGATGACGGACGAACCCATCATCGCCTCCACCGCATCGGGAAACAGGGTCATAATGTCAATCTTCATCGGTAGCCAGTCCTTTCATCATGTGTACGCGGACGATCTCCGCCTCCGCATCGACATCGGCGATAAACACCCGCGGCACGGCGGGAATGAGATACTCATGCCTGCCGCCGCGCACCTGATAGACCTTGTGCGCGGGATAGTGCAGCACCTTATCGAGCTTACCCAGCTCCGCGTCCGTGGCATCGTCCAGCACGGTGCAGCCCTCCAGCTCCGCGTCGAAATACTCTCCCGCAGGGAGACAGGCATCGGTGCGGCGGATAGCGACGGACTTTCCCTTGAGGGCGAGCGCATCGTCCATGGTGTCCACACCCGGCAGCGTCAGCAGCACGGTGGATTTGTGGACGCGGGCGGCTCTGACGGGCACGGCATTACCGCCGATGTAGAGCGTTCGGAACGCCGCGATAAACTCCGGCTCGAAGCCGAGGGGATTGACCTTGACCTCACCGCGGATACCGTGGGCGTTGACGACAGTGCCCACGGGAATAAATTCAGGACGCATGGAACGCCCTCCTATCAAAACAGATTTTGCAGCTGTGACAGCGTAAAAGCCATCTGAAAGCGCAGCAGGTAGTACAGTGCCGCGCCGCCCAGCGAGAATATCAGCCCCAGCAGCGCACGGGTGCGGCCGCGCCGCTTGAAGCGCACGGCGGCAATGACGACACACACCGCATCCGACACGAACGGCAGCCACACCAGAATGGCCATCGGCAGAAACGCGACCCATGGATTATAGGTCGCCGCAGTGAAGGCACCGACCAGCAGTCCGGCAAGATCATAGGCAAAAAGCGGCAGAATAAGGTTGATGATTCCGTGGATAAGTGAACGGCTATCTCCGCGCATGGCTGCGCCCTCCTTTCGACAGATACGGTTTAATTTCGCTTTAGTATAGCATATTTCCTGCGTCGGTGCAATGGAAGATTTTCCCCGACTCCGTATATCCGGGCGGTTTTCCATTTTACACAGCACATGGCGTGACGCACACCATATTTGGGGGCAGACATCGCCCCCGGCAGTACTACATCTTGTGTGGAATCGGCACTTTGCACAAAAAGATGCGGCATAATTCGGCACATGGTTTCCCTATATTTGGGATTTTCCCACTTGCGCCGGCACAATATGTAGTGTATGATAACAGCGTGTGTATTACGCCGTCCCCGCGTGGGACGCGCACCCAGCCAAGATATGCGTTAGGAGGAGTTCCCATGAAAATCATCAAGAGAAACGGTGCGGAGGCAGGCTTTGACATCACCAAGATCATCATCGCCATCAGCAAGGCCAACGACTCCGTGGAGGAAGCGGACCGCATGACCCCCATACAGATACAGCGCATCGCCGAGTCGGTGGAGCTGCAATGCCAGAAGATAGGCCGCGCCCCCACCGTGGAGGAGATACAGGATATGGTGGAGCACCACATCATGGCGCACGGAGCCTTTGAGGTCGCCAAGCACTATATCACCTACCGCTATACCCGCTCCCTTGTGCGCAAGTCCAACACGACGGATGACAAGATTCTCTCCCTCATCGAGTGCAACAACGAGGAGGCCAAGCAGGAGAACTCCAACAAGAATCCCGTGGTGAACTCCACCCAGCGCGACTATATGGCCGGTGAGGTCAGCCGCGACATCACCAGCCGCATCCTGCTGCCCAAGGACATTGTAGATGCGCACGAGGAGGGCATCATCCACTTCCACGACACGGACTACTATGCCCAGCACATGCACAACTGCGATCTGGTGAATCTGGAGGACATGCTGCAAAACGGCACGGTCATCACGGGTACGCTGATTGAACGCCCCCACAGCTTCGCCACCGCGTGCAATATCGCCACGCAGATCGTGGCGCAGGTCGCCAGCAACCAGTACGGCGGACAGTCCATCTCCCTGACGCATCTGGCTCCCTTTGTGGAGGTCAGCCGCCAGAAGATACGCCGTATCGTAGAGGCGGAAATGGCATCCATCCACTTCGACCCCGGCGAGGAAAAGATAAGCGAGCTGGTGGAGGCGCGGCTGCGCGAGGAAATCCGGCGCGGCGTACAGACCATCCAATATCAGGTGGTGACACTGCTGACCACCAACGGACAGGCACCCTTCATCACCGTGTTCATGTACCTCAACGAGGCGCGGAACGAGCGGGAGAAAAAGGATCTCGCCATGATCATCGAGGAGATGCTGCTCCAGCGGTACGAGGGCGTGAAGAACGAAAAGGGCGTGTGGGTCACGCCCGCGTTCCCGAAGCTCATCTACACGCTCGAGGAGGACAACATCCACGAGGATTCCCCCTACTGGTATCTGACGGAGCTGGCCGCCAAGTGTACGGCGCGGCGCATGGTGCCCGACTATATCTCCGAGAAAAAGATGAAGGAGCTCAAGGGCGATGTGTATACCTGCATGGGCTGCCGCTCCTTCCTGACACCCGACCGCTTCACCGACGCGGGTGTGGGCAACATCGCCAACGCGGGAAACTACGAGCCGGGCAAGCACAAGTATTACGGACGGTTCAATCAGGGCGTTGTGACCATCAACCTGCCGGATGTGGCTCTCAGCTCCGGCGGGAATATCGAGAAGTTCTGGAAAATCTTCGAGGAACGGCTTGAGCTGTGCCATCGGGCACTGCGCTGCCGTCACGAGCGGCTGAGGGGTACGACCTCCGACGCTGCGCCCATTCTGTGGCAGTACGGCGCGCTGGCGCGCCTGAAGAAGGGCGAGCCCATCGACAAGCTGCTCTACGGCGGGTATTCCACCATTTCGCTGGGCTACGCGGGACTGTACGAGTGCGTGAAGTACATGACGGGCAAGAGCCACACCGACCCCTCCGCCACGCCGTTCGCACTGTCCATTATGCAGAAGATGAACGACAAGTGCAAGGAGTGGAAAACCGCCGAGGATATCGACTACTCCCTGTACGGCACACCGCTGGAGTCCACGACCTACAAGTTTGCCAAATGCCTGCAAAAGCGGTTCGGCATCATCGAGGGCATTACGGACAAGGGCTATATCACCAACAGCTACCATGTCCATGTGACGGAGCCCATTGATGCGTTCACAAAGCTGGAGTTCGAGGCGCAGTTTCAGCACCTCTCCCCCGGCGGAGCCATCAGCTATGTCGAGGTACCCGATATGCAGAACAACCTTCCCGCCGTGCTGGAGGTAATGAAATTCATCTACGACCATATTATCTACGCCGAGCTGAACACCAAGAGTGACTATTGTCAGGTGTGCGGCTGGGACGGCGAGATCGAGATCAAGGAGGAGGACGGCAAGCTGATCTGGAGGTGCCCGCAGTGCGGCAACACCGATCAGGACAAGATGAATGTGGCGCGGCGCACCTGCGGCTACATCGGCACACAGTTCTGGAACCAGGGCAGAACGCAGGAGATAAAGGACAGGGTGCTTCATCTGTAAGCGTCGCCGATTATCCACATATTCACAGGGCGGGCGGATCGCCCGCCCTGCTTTTGCCATACTCACTGTGACAGGAGGTCGTTCCATGCACTATGGAGAGCTGAAAAAATGCGACATCGCCAACGGTGTCGGTGTGCGGGTGACGCTGTTCGTGTCAGGCTGCACCAATCATTGTCCCGACTGCTTCCAGCCGCAGACATGGGATTTTGACTACGGAAAGAAATTCACCGACGAAACGAAGGGGGAGATCTTCGCGGAGCTGGACAAGCCCTTCATCAATGGGCTGACGGTGCTGGGCGGCGAGCCGTTCGAGCCGCAGAATCAGCGGGAGCTGCTGCCCCTGCTGCGGGAGGTGCGGGAGAAATACCCGCGCAAAACAATCTGGTGCTTCACAGGCTTCCGGCTGGACGACGAGCTGCTGCACGATGGAAGCTATCCGCGCTGCGAGGCGACGGACGCGATGCTCTCCTGCATCGACATACTGGTGGACGGGCGGTTTGTGCGGGAGCTGAAGGATATCTCCCTGCAATTTCGCGGCAGCCGCAACCAGCGCGTTATCGACA
This sequence comes from Bacteroidaceae bacterium, assembly GCA_963613145.1. Taxonomy (GTDB): domain Bacteria; phylum Bacillota; class Clostridia; order Oscillospirales; family Oscillospiraceae; genus Vescimonas. The sequence goes on from CAVDXW010000002.1 coordinate 4,909, forward strand.
TGAACAAAACGAGAGAAACAGGCGTGATTTCCATCTGGGACAAGCTGAGACGCTGAACGCGGCGGCAAAAAGAGCGCAAAAAATGACCACCCTTAGAGGGTGGTCATTTTTTTGTTATACAATAGTGAAGCCTTGCTCGTGTCAGCGCACCAGCTCGCCCACGGTGGGGCCGTTGGCGGCCTGCGACTCGTCGGTGTCGATGTGCATGGTGGTAGCACCGCCGACATTGACGCGGACGACCACATCGTCAAAGATCAGCTTGCGGTTCTCGCCGCCGCAGGCGACCTTAATAATCTCGCCGTTCTTGATGCCCATAGCGGCGGCATCCTCCTCGGTGACATGCAGGTGACGCTTGGCCACGATGACACCCTCGGAGAGCTCGACCTCGCCCTTCGGCCCGATCAGCTTACATGCGCCCGAACCCTTGACATCGCCGCTCTCGCGGATGGGCGCGTCAATGCCCAGCGTGCGGGCATCGGTGGCGGAAACCTCGACCTGATCCGCTTTACGGGTGGGGCCGAGAATGGACACATTCGCCATCTCCTTCTTGGGACCGACGATGGTCAAACGCTCGTTGCAGGCGTACTGGCCGGGGTAGGACAGGGGCTTGCGGATGGTCAGCTCATAGCCCTTGCCGAACAACTTTTCCACTGTCTCCTGCGTCAGATGGATGTGACGCGCAGAGGTCTCGATCATGAAGCTCATAGTGATAGTCTCCTTTGTGTTATGCATTTATTGATTTTTCAGGGGGTACAGCTCTTTTTCGGAAATGCGCTGCAACACCTCTAATTTGCCGATATAAAAGAAGTCCCGCCGCTCCGCTGCCAGCGTACCCACCACGCGGACAAAATCGCCGCGCCGCATGGCCTTCGCCTCGGAGACGAGTTCATCATTATCGCCCACGCGGATGGTCAGTCCGAAGCCGGTGTTGATGTCGCCGTCACAGCCCAGATACCACCACGGGAAGCGCAGCTCCACCTTTCGTCCGGCATATTTGCTCTGCCCGCCGTGGATATACTCGGTCTTTACCTGCTCGAAGGAGCGGGGCACGAGCTCACCGTCCGGCATAGGGAAGTAGAGCGTTCCGTACAGGCGGCTGATGCGCTTTTCCCTCTGGTTCTGGCGGCTGACTATCAGAAACAGAATGACCACAACGAACACCACGCCGTACAGTCCGCTTCCCTGCACGATGCACCAGATAAAAATGGCAACGGCAGCAAGCATGGCCACGCGGTTCAGCGTGTCCTGCCCGCCCCAGCAGTCCTTCAGTCGGTTCATAGGCTTTCTCCTTTTCTCAACGGCCTTTATCTTACCACATACCGCCGCCGTATGCAAGAAAAAAAGGTGCGGCGCGCAATTTTTCCCCTGGTCGATTGTAAAATGAAGCCGGACATCCGACAAAAAATCCATGCAAGCATTTTCACTATCGGGGTAAGAAGCGCTCAGCAAAGCTGTATGCTGACCTACGGCATATCCGGCAAAGCAGGCACCTCCGCCACCTCACCGGTGAATAGAGTGAAGGCCCGCACTGCCTGATGCGTCAACAGGGCGGTGCCGGGCACAGTTGCGAACCCGCGTTCCTCCGCCGCCGTCAGAAGCGCGGTGCGGCGCGGCTGATACACCAGGTCGTAAACCGCAGCCTCCGCCGGAAGTGTGCGCAGAAAGTCGAGGCTTTGGAACTCGTCCATACCGCTCATGCCAAGCGAGGTGGCGTTGACAAGGAGCGTACTCACCGCCGCGGCGCGGCAGAGACCATCCGTATCGAAGCCTATCGCCTCTCCCCGTCCGCCACAGAGCGCACACAGAGCTCGCGCCCTCTCCGCTCGGCGGGCGGCGATACGGATGTGCGCCGCACCCGCCTGTGCCAGTGCGAGGCAGACCGCCGATGCCGCGCCGCCCGCGCCCAGCAGCAGTACCTCACGCCCCAACGGGTCTATACCGCGAAAGCGCAGGCTGTCCACAAAACCGCTGCCGTCGGTGTTGTAGCCGATAGCGCGCCCGTCACGCAGACAGACGGTGTTCACCGCACCGCAAGAGGCGGCAAAGGGATCTACCTCGTCCAGCAGAGGGACGATGGCAGCCTTGTACGGCATGGTGACATTAAAACCGGCCCACGCTCCGCCCCTGGCCTCCGCCACGAAATCCGCCAGCTTTTCGGCAGGAAGCGGGTGCAGCTCGTAGGTATACGGCGCGCCCGTCTGTGCCAGCATGATGCCGTGCAGGAGCGGCGACAGGCTGTGCCCGATGGGGTTGCCGATCAGACAGAGCTTTTTCATCCTACCGCTCCCCCGCCGCAGGCACAGGCACGGGGTGAGGTATCCCCTTCGTGCGCCAGCAGCCAGTCCATCGCTTCGAGATAGCCCTCCAAGCCGTGTCCCGCAATGGTTTTGACACAGGCGGGCGCGGTGACGGACACGGCGCGGAACGGTTCCCGCGCCGTGATGTCGGAGATATGCACCTCCACAGCGGGGACGGAAGCACAGCGCAGGGCATCGTAGATGGCATAACTGTAATGGGCGTAGGCTCCGGGGTTGATGACGATGCCGCCGTACCCCGTGCGGGAGGCGTGTATCGCGTCGATGAGTGCGCCCTCGTGGTTGGACTGGAGCACCTCCACCTGACAGCCCACCGCCGCAGCGTGGTCATATATAAGTTTACATAAATCTTCATAGCTGCGCTTGCCGTAGATGTCCGGCTCACGCTGCCCCAGCAGATTCAGATTCGGTCCGTTGAGTATCAGCAGCTTCATGGCAATTCCTCCCAAATACGCAGAATACGGCTTGTCACCTGCCGTATTGTTCCATCAGGAATAAACAGATGGCCGCAGCCGGCATACAGCTCCCTGCGCTCATCGTATAATTTGCGCAAGGCGGCTTCACCGCCTGCGAGCAGCGGACGGCCGCCGCAATCGGTTGACATAATATTTTCTATGCTCCTGTCCAGCCAGAACACCACACCGCTGCGGCGCAGGAGCAGGCGGTTTTCTCTCCGCAGCACCGCGCCGCCGCCCGTGGCAATGACGCACGGTGCGTCCTTGGCGCAGAGCGTTTCCAACATGCGTCTCTCCCGCTCGCGGAACGATGCCTCACCCTCGGCGGCGAACAGCCCCGCAATTGTGCATCCCGCCTCGCGCACGACCGCCTCATCGCAGTCGTAAAAGGGCACCGCCAGTGCGCGGCTCAGCTCGCGTCCCACGGTGGTCTTACCGCTGGCGGGCATACCGATAAGAATCAGCCGCCGCGTCATATCTGCTCCTCTCTCGAAAGCTCCATCAGGAGCTCCATCAGCCGCTCTGCCTGTTTCCTCCGCCCCGGCAGCATATCGCCCCGATTGCGCAGCACCTCCGCCTCGCGCTTTTTGTCCTGCACGGGCAGACCGTGGGCTTTTTTGTACGCGCCGACGGCAGCGGACAGCTCCTGCCGCCGCGCAAACAGTGCCAGCAGCTCCCCATCCGTTTCGTCCAGCTGCCGCCGCAGCGCGTCCAGATCGCCGTCCTCACGCGGCAGCAGTCGGCACACCGCCAGTGCAGCGGCGGCCTCGACCGCAGGGGCGGCACGGAGTGCGATACACGCATCGTGCCGACCCGCAACGGAGATCGTCACGGGCTCCATGGTGCGCATGTCCACGGTCTGCTGTACCTTGGCGATGGACGGTGTGGGGCGGAAGGTCACATCGAACACGATGTCCATCCCGTTGGTAATACCGGCATTGATGCCGCCCGCGTGGTTCGTCACGGTGCGAACAACACCGCTCTCCACGGTTAGAGGGTCGTTGGCCTCACTGCCGCGCATTTTGGCAAAGCTCTCTCCCGCGCCGAAGCCGATGGACTTGACAGCGGGGATGGCGAACACATGGCGGGCGATCTCTCCCTCCACGGTGTCGCGCCAGTCCGTGCCGCCCAGTCCAGCAGGCAGCCCGCTGACGGTGCAGCGTATCACGCCGCCCACACTGTCGCCCTCCGCCTTGGCCGCCGCTGCCCGCTCACGGAGCGCGGCCTCGTCCTGTACCTCCGCACGAACGGTGATCCCCCGTCCGCGCAGGCAGGTAACAGCCAGTGCGCCCGCCACGGTCAGCGGTGCGGTCAGCCGCCCCGAGGTATGTCCGCCGCCGCGTGGATCATTGAAGCCCCTGGCACGGACGGCGGCGGTATAGTCGCCGTGCGAGGGGCGCGGCCTGCCGCGCAGTGCCTCGTAATCATCGGGTCTTGCATTTTCGTTATAGATGACCGCCGCCAGCGCGTCTCCCGTGGTGTACCCCTGATACACGCCGGATAGGAAGTGTACCTCCTCCCTCTCCCGCCTTTCGGTGGTCAGTCCCCCCTGCCCCATGCGGCGCAGGAGCTGCGTGCGGATAAACTCCCCGTCCACGGGAATGCCCGGCGGTATTTCCGTCAGCAGCACGCCCACGGCAGGGCCGTGGGACTCGCCGAACAGTGTGTAATTCATCATGGCTCCGTTACCTCCCATTTCCCGCCCAATGCTGCCAGCTCACGCCAGAAGGCCGGGTAGGATTTCGCCGCGCACTCCGCGCCGTCCAGCAGCACGGGTGCGTCCGCCGTCATCGCGGCGCAGCCCACCAGCATGGCGATACGGTGGTCGCCGCAGGCGGAGACCTCCCCGCCGTGCAGTGCGGTCACGCCGCTGACGGTAATACCGTCCTCGCACTCCCGCACCCATGCACCCAGTGCGTTCAGTGCCGCCGTCACGGTGGAGAGCCTGTCGCTCTCCTTTCTCCGCAGGAACGCCCCGTGCGTGAAGCGCGTCACGCGCTCCGGCAGCAGTGCGGCATACAGTGCCAGCGGCGGCAGAAGGTCGGGCGTGTCGGAGATGTCCACCTCGGCGGGCAGGTCGTCCAAATAGTCGAGCACCGCCGCGTCCCCCTGCAAATACGGGGGCGGCGGCAGCGGGAGATACACCTCTCCCCTGCCCTGACGCAGCAGAATACGGTGCAGCACCAGCCAGAACGCCGCCGCCGACCAGTCCGGTTCCTCCAGCAGCGGTGCGGCGCGGTACTGCTGCCCGCCGCAGATATGCCAGATGCCCGCCACGCGCTCCACGGTCACGCCGTGGTGCGTCATAACGGCAGCGGTCATGCGCAGATACGGGCGGGAGACGACTTCCCCCTCCGCAAGGAGCTCCGAGTCCTGCTTCAGCAGCGGCAGTGCCATCAGCATACCCGACAAAGCCTGCGAGGTCTGCGCCCCCGACAGCACCCACCGTCCCGCCGTCAGCGGGCAGGTCGGCGCGAGGCCCGCCGCCGTGCGCTCCAAGTCCCACTCCCTCGGGACGGGACGCTCCAGCAGCCGCGCAGAACCCGTGAACACCGCGTCCGTGCGTCCCAACGCCATGAAAAGCGGCAGCAGAAAGCGCAGTGTGCTCCCGCTGTCGCCGCAGTCCACCGCAACGGGGCTTTCCGCTGCGGTGAGACAGTCCAGCCCACGCCGTGTCGCCAGTACATCCTGCGCCGCATCGGGCGGCAGAGGCGTGGTCTGCCCCGCCAGTCGGCGGCAGATCAGCTCACGGTGCAGCAGGCTCTTGGACGGCGGCAGTGTCACCGTGCCCTCCAGGCGCGAGGGCGTCAGCAGCAGCTTCATACCGTCTCCTCCCACAGTGCGGACAGCGGCACGGATATAAGCTCTCCCTCCCCCAGCCGCTGCACGATGGCCAGCGTCACGCTGCCGTCCGCCGCCTTCTTGTCACGGGTGATATAGTGGTGCAGCGTTGCCGCGTCGCAGTCAATGGCCGTAGGCAGGCCATTGCGCCGCAGCAGCTCCTCCAGCTTTGGCAGCAGCGAAGCATCGTAGCCGTGGGCAGCCTGCCAGCGCAGCGTCCGGCACATGCCCGCAGCCACGGCCTCCCCGTGCGTGTATACTTCAAAGCCGCCGGCAGCCTCGTATGCGTGGCCGAAGGTATGGCCGAAATTCAGCAGCTTTCGTGCGCCGCGGTCCTCCGTATCCTCCGTCACAAGGCGCAGCTTGGCACGGCAGCACCCGCCGATCACCGCCGCAAGACTCTCCGCACTCCCTATGTCCTCTATGTACGGCAGCAGAGATTCTTCCTCCACGAATGCCGTTTTGATGACCTCCGCCATGCCGGAGGCGAACTGTCGCGGCGGCAGCGTCGCCAGACAGTCAGTGTCGGACAGGACAAGGGACGGCTGGTGGAACGCACCCAGCAGATTTTTCCCCTCCGGCACATCCAGTGCCGTCTTGCCGCCCAGCGCACTGTCCACCTGCGACAAAAGCGTGGTGGGGATATGCGCCAGCGGCACACCGCGCAACAGCGCAGCGGCGGCAAAGCCCGCCGCATCACCGCAGGCTCCGCCGCCCAGCGTCACCACACCGCAGCCACGGTCAAAGCCGCCGCGCAGGATACCCCGGCACAGAGCCAGCCATGCTTCCGGCGTTTTGGCCGCCTCCCCTGCGGGCAGCAGGTGCAGGGACACCTCCAATCCCGCGCCGCGCAGAGCTGCCAGCACCGTCTCGCCGTACAGGGCGCAGACGGCCTCGTCCGCCGCCAGTGCCCAGCGGCGCACAGCAGGGACGCTCTGCCGCAGCAGCGCACCGGCGCGGCAGAGAATGCCCGCACCGATATACACGCTGCACTCTGTTCCGTTCAGTTGTGCGGTGAGCCTTTCCATGGCCGTCCTCCTTGTCGCGGAATGTATTTTCGTTTCCCCATTGTAGCGCAGACGGGCGGCTATTGCAACCTTTTACCGTCAAAAGGCAAAAACGCCCGCCGCGCTCCGCAGAGCACGGCGGACGAAATCCGTCAGTGGCACAAAATTATTCGCCCAGCTCCCTCTGCTTTACGCAGCGGTCGTGCTCCACCTTCAGGACGGTGGCCACCGTGTGACGGCCGTACTCGTCCAGCTTGGCGTACCGGGTCAAAAGCTGCTCGGTATCGTCGGTCAGGTAAAAGGCGGCATCGTCCGCCATGGCCTTGATGCCCAGTACCTTGCACATCTGCATCACGGTGTCAAAGGAGGAGCCGCCCACTCCGTTGTGGAGCGCACTGTTAATGGTGGAGAGCGGTACACCTACCGCAAAGGCAAACTGCCGCACACTTCGGTACTGCCGCGAGATCTCCTCACGGACGATCATAGTCAGATTATCCATTTTTCGTCCTCCACTGCAATAATAATTATTTTGTCGTTCAAAAAATGACTTTCTGCAACTCCACACTTTCTTGGTATTATTATAGCACTCTTTCCCGTTTTCGACAACCTGAAATAATTTTTTGTCACAAAAAATTTATTTTTGACGCTTTTGCCGCGCAAAACCCGCTAATTTACACTTTAATTTTGTCTTCCCGCGTGATACAATAAGTCTTCGAGGTGTCGTTTATGAAAGCCCCCAAGAATTTCCCCCGCACGGGTGTCGGCCGTCTGGCCGCCGGCATGGTGCTGCGGTATTACAGCCACGATGTCGCCCGCGACAGCGCGGCACTGACATACTACCTGCTGTTCGCCATCTTTCCGCTGCTTATCTTCATCAGCACGCTGCTGGGCCTTCTGGAGCTGGACATTGCCTACATCACCGCCGTGCTGGAGCCGCTGCTGCCCGAGGATGTGGTGGGCGTGGTGCGCTCCTATCTGGAATATGTCTCCGCCAATCAGAGCCACCAGCTCCTGTGGTTCAGCCTGATATTCTCCGTCTGGTTTCCCATGCGCGCCTCCGGCTGCCTGATGCACTCGCTGCGCAAGGCGTTCGGACGCAGTGCGCCGGAGAGCATCCTGCGCAGTCAGCTGCGCATACTGCTGTTCACCGTGTGGCTCATTGTGGTCATCGCGATAACGCTGGTGCTGGTGGTGGTGGGACGCTCGGTGCTGGAATTTGCAGGGCGGTTTATCACCGTGACGGAGACCTTTATCGCCGTGTGGAGCTATCTGCGCTTCGTGCTGCTGGCTCTCGTGATGACCGTGACGCTGGCGGTGCTCTATATGCTCTCACAGGGACAGCGGCAGCCGCTGCGCGAGATACTGCCCGGCGTGGGCAGCTCGCTGGCAGCGTGGATGGTACTGAGCATGGCCTTTTCCTACTATGTGGAGCATCTCGGACAGTACTCCGTCCTGTACGGGTCCATCGCCACGGTGATCGTGGTACTTTTGTGGCTGTACATGTCCGCTCAGATATTGATACTGGGCGCGGAATTCTCCGCCGCCCTGACCGAAAAGAGAACGACCGCCGCCCGCACGGGCGCAGAGGAGGACAAATGAGAATCATCATCGTAGGCTGCGGCAAGGTGGGCTATGCCATTGCGCAGCAGTTGACGCAGGAGAAGCACGACATCACCATTGTGGACGATGAAATGCTGCATCTGAACCGTGCAGACAGCACACTGGATGTGATGTGTACCCACGGAAACGGAGCCTCCATCAGTGTGCTGATGGAGGCGGGCGCACGGGACGCCGACCTCGTGATCGCCGTGACCGGAGTGGACGAGGTAAACCTTGTATGCGCACTGATAGCAAAGAGTCTGGGCGCACGGCACACCATTGCACGGGTGCGCAACCCTGACTACCGCCGTGACGCGGACATGCTCAAGCGCGAGATCGGGCTGGACATGGTCATCAACCCCGATCTGGCGGCCGCGCAGGAGATCGCCCGCATACTCAGCTTTCCCGCTGCTATCTCCGTGGAGCCGTTTGCGGGCGGGCGCATCGACATGATCGGCTTCCAGCTCCGTCCGGAGGATACCATTTTAGGACAGAGCCTCAGCGAGTTTCATCGGGAGCGCGTGGCGGAGGTTCTGATCTGCGCCGCCCAGCGCGGCGACGAGTTCATCATCCCAAACGGCTCCTTCGTGCCGCAGCAGGACGACCGATTGTACATGGTGGGCAGCAAGTCGGAGCTGCACAAGATGCTCAAGAGCATGGGGCGCAGTCTCCAGCGGGTGAAGGATGTGTCCATTCTGGGCGGCAGCCGCATCAGCATGTACCTGAGCTGGGAGCTGGCGCGCTCGGGCACCCGCGTACACATCGTGGAGCAGGAGCACGAGAAGTGCCTGCGCCTTTCGCAGGAGCTGCCGGATGCCATGGTCATCGAGGGCGACGGCACGGATACAGACCTGATACGCTCGGAGAATCTGTTCGGTGCGGACGGCTTCGTTGCCCTGACGGGACGGGACGAGGAGAATCTGCTGATGGCACTCTCCGCCCGAAAAGCAGGGGTGCGGAAGGTGCTGGCAAAGATGACGCGCCCCAACTACATGGATCTGGTGCAGGATACGGGACTGGGGAGCATCATCAGTCCCAAGGACATCATTGCCAACCAGATCACGCGCTATGTGCGGGCACTGGCCAACTCGCAGGGAATGGCGGTCGAGTCGCTGTACAAGCTGCTGGGCGGCAAGGTGGAGGCACTGGAATTCACCGCCAGCAACGATGGGTGCGGCATACTGCACACGCCCCTGATGAAGCTGCCGCTGCGCTACGGCGTACTGCTGGCCGCCATCGTGCGGGACGGGCGCACCATCATCCCCGGCGGCATGACCACCATCGAGCCGGGGGATCATGTGCTGGTGGTGACGAATGTAACGGGTCTGACGGATCTCAAGAATATTCTGGCATGAACAAAAAGCCGGTCTGTGCGCAGCACAGACCGGCTTTTCTCTATATCACCATATCATTTCGCTGCATCACTCGCCGCTCTTTTTGTCATCCGCGCTGCCGTGGCGGGCGCAGACGGCGCGGTAGATGAGCCACCCTATGCCGCCGACAGCCAGTGCAATGGCAAAGGCAATAACGGCCATGCGGTAGTTCTGCTCACCCAGCGCACTGCCGCCCACAGTGGAGGTGACGATGGCAGGCAGCCGTCCCACGGAGGCAATCAGCAGCCATGTCCCCCACGGCAGATCGGTCAGTCCCGCGAAGTAGCACAGCAGATCCTTCGGTGTGCCGGGGACGGTGAATATCAGCCAGAACAGCGCGGTGCGCTTGGGGGAGGTGTGCAGGAGAAAATGCAGCTTTTCCAGCTTGTCCGCAGGGAAAAATATCTCCACCATTCCCCTACCCCAGCGGCGCACCAGCGCGAAAACCGTCACGCTGCCCAGCATGGCTCCCACCAAGCAAAGCAGCGTGCCGCGCCACGCGCCGAAGGCGTAGCCGCCGGCGATCTCCAGCGGCTCGCCGGGGATAACGGCCACCACGACCTGTAAGAACACCATGGCGACATACGCCAGCGGTCCCCATGCGCCGTGGCTGTCCACCCATGCGCGGAACACCTCCGGCTGGCGGGCAAAGCGGATTATCGGGCGGCCAATGAACCACGCCAACGCCGCCGAGAGCAGGATAAATATAACGATCGCCGCTGCGGAGAGCGTTTTTTTCTGTTTTTCGTTAAGGCTTCGTTTCATGCGGCATCCCCTTTTGCTGTGTTAAGCACAGGATACCACGATTTTGCAAATCACATGTGAACAGACGGTTAAGCTTTTGTTATGCTCTCCGCTTTCTCAGAAGTCCAGCGGCGTGTGTGTGCAGATCTCCCGTATCTTCGCCTGAAGCTTTTTCAGATCCTCAAAGCTCTCCGGCTTACGGGCGGGACTGCGCAGCAGCGCGGCAGGATGATACATCGCCATCATCAGGCAGCCGTCCTTTTCAAAGAACTTCCCATGCTCCTGCGAGATTTTGAAGTCCTCCTTGATAAGCTCCATGGCACTGATGCGCCCCAGGCAGACGATAATCTTGGGCTTCATCAACGCCCGCTGCCGCTGCAAGAAGCCGCGGCAGGCATCCTTCTCCGTGTTAAGCGGGTCGCGGTTCTCCGGCGGGCGGCATTTCACGGAGTTGGTGATATAGATGCGACTCCTGTCCAACCCGATCATCTTCAGCATATCGTCCAGCAGCTTGCCGCCGCGCCCAACAAACGGCTCGCCCTGTATGTCCTCGTTGGCTCCGGGTGCTTCCCCGATGAACATAACCTCCGCGTCCTCTCTGCCCACGCCGAACACCACGCGCTGCCGCGTTTCCGCCAGCGGGCAGGCGCGGCAGCCGAGACATTCCTGCCGCAGTGCTTCCCATTCCGTCATACGCTCTCTCCTTTTTTGCTTTTTCTGTTTATTTTTCCGTCTTTTGCAGCAGCCACGATGCGATGTCGCCCGTGATCTCCGCTGCGTGCGCCTTTTCGTTGAGTATCTCGTGGCGCAGGCCGGGATACAGCTTTATCGTGCAGTCCCGCATACCGGCAAGCCGGAACGCCTCGCAGCTGAGCTTTACTCCCTTGCCGAAGCCGCCCACGGGGTCCTTATCTCCCGACACGAACAGGACGGGGATGTCCTTATCCATGCGCCGCAGGTGGCTTATGCGCTGGTTGAAGCGCAGCCCGTGCAGCATCTGGCGGAACAGGCCGACCGTGGCCTCCGCGCCGCACATGGGGTCGGCGATATACGCATCCACATTGCTCTCATCGGCGGACAGCCAGTCCGACTTCGTGCGGTTGGGGGCGAAGTGCCTGTTGTAGCTGCCGAAGGCCAGCTCCGTCACCACGCCGCTGGTGGATTCCTCCCCGCTGACGGCGGCAACGGCGTTCGCCGCGGCAAGACCTGCGGTGATGGCCGCGTGCGGCTGCCAGCCCGTGCCCATGATGACCGCCGCCCGCACCGTGCCGGGGTAGCGAATAAGGTAGGTGCGCGTCAGGAAGGAACCCATGCTGTGTCCCATGATGCACAGGGGCGAATCGGGATACCTCTGGCGCAGCCGCTGGTGCAGCACATAGATGTCGTCCACCACCGTGTCCCATGTGTTCCCCTGCCCGAAGTAGACGGGCGTGCCGCCCTCCGGCAGAGATCTGCCGTGTCCCAGATGGTCGTGACCCGCCACCACGATACCCTGCTCATTCAGGGCGCGGGCGAAGGTATCGTATCTTGCGATATGCTCCGCCACGCCGTGACAGACCTGTAATACCGCCCGCACGGGCATATCCTGCGGCTCCCAGAGCATCCCGTGGAGCCGTGTATGCCCATCGCTGGACAAAAAGGTGAACTCGGACAAATTTGTCATGGTGTATCCGCTCCTTCCATGGTATAATTCTCTATACATCATAGTGTACCACAAAAATCCGAAAAAGAAAAGAGGGAGAGACATGTCCAAGTACATATTGGCCTTGGATCAGGGCACGACCAGCTCCCGCGCCATCGTTTTCGACCGTGAGGGGCACATTGCCGCCCTCGGCCAGCACCCCCTGCCACAGCACTACCCCCATGCGGGCTGGGTGGAGCACGATCCCACGGAGATATGGGACACCCAACGCCGCGCCGCAGCGGACGCAGCGGCCGGTCTGCCCGCCGGAAGCGTGGCGGGCATCGGCGTGACCAACCAGCGCGAGACGACGATACTGTGGGATAAGGCCACGGGCGAGCCCGTATACAACGCGATCGTGTGGCAGTGCCGCCGCACGGCGGAGCTGTGCGAGGATCTGAAGCACCGCGGGCTGGAGGAGCGCATCCGTTCCTCCACGGGGCTTCTGATCGATGCCTACTTCTCCGGCAGCAAGATACGCTGGATACTGGACAATGTGCCCGGCATACGCCCCCGCGCCGAGCGCGGCGAGGTGCTGTTCGGCACGGTGGAGAGCTGGCTCATCTGGCATCTGACGGGGCAGCATGTCACCGACTATGCCAACGCCAGCCGCACCATGCTCTTTGACATTCACCGCCTGTGCTGGGACGAGGAGCTGTGCGGTATTCTGGGCGTACCCACCGCCATGCTGCCCACACCCGTACCGAACAGTGCGGTATACGGCACGGTGCGCGAGGGCATCGAGGGGCTGGAGACACTGGCAGGTGTGCCCGTCTGCGGCGCGGCGGGCGACCAGCAGTCCGCCCTGTTCGGCCAGACCTGCTTTTCTGTCGGCGAGGCGAAGAACACCTACGGCACGGGCTGCTTTACGCTGATGAATGTGGGCGGCAAGCCCGTCCGCTCCCGCGCAGGGCTGCTGACCTCCGTGGCGTGGCAGGTGGGCGGACGGACGACCTACGCGCTGGAGGGCAGCGTCTTCAACGGCGGCAGCACGATACAGTGGCTGCGCGACGAGCTGAGCATCATCTCCTCCGCGCCGGAGGTCGATGTACTGGCCGCCTCCGTCCCCGACAGCGGTGGCGTGGTGGTCGTGCCCGCCTTCACAGGGCTGGGCGCACCCTATTGGGACATGTACGCCCGCGGAGCTATCTTAGGCATCACACGCGGTACGCAGCGCGCCCATATCGCCCGCGCCGTGCTCTCGTGCATCGCCGCGCAGGTCACAGACCTGATGCTTGCCATGCGGCAGGACGCCGGCTGCGACATCGCGCTGCTCCGCGCCGACGGCGGAGCCAGCGTCTCCGATGTGCTGCTGCAAATGCAGGCAGACCTCCTGCGCATCCCCGTAGACCGCCCCGAGATGGTCGAGACTACCGCGTTCGGTGCGGCGGCACTGGCGGGGCTGAGCTGCGGCTTCTGGAAGGATATGGAGGAGCTGTCCGCCCTCCGCCGCAGCCAGCGCGTGTTCCTGCCGGAGCGTCCGCAGGCGGACTGCGATGCCTATTACCGCCTGTGGAAGCGCGCCGTGGGACGCGCCTGCGACTGGATAGAACATTGAGCAATCAGTGAACAGTGTGTGAATTTCGACAGATACCGCTTGCAAAGGTGGGGAAAATACGCTATACTTTTCTCAATTGTATAAATATTGGAAAGGAGACTTTTACTATGGGCATTCTCAATGACATCGGCAAGAAGGCGCAGACCTATGCCGGTATCGCCGTGGACAAGGCCAAGGATCTTGCGGAGGTGGCCGCTGACAAGGCACAGGCTATCACCGACACCGCCAAGACCAATGTCGCCATTATGAACGAGCAGCGTGAGCTGGAGAAAAACTACCGCGCCATCGGCGAGTGGTTCGTCTCCGAGCATCAGGACGATGTCCCCGATGCCGTCAAGGATGTGGTGGCAATCATCATCGCCTCCAAGGAGCGCATTGCCGAGCTGGAGGCCAGCAAGCCCCAGAAGGACGAGCCTGCGGTGCAGGAGCCCGAGGCAGCTCTCAAGGTCTGCCCCATCTGCGGTGCCGCCAGCGACGGGAAGTTCTGCCCCCACTGCGGAGCCCCCATGGGCGAGTGATACGCAACAAAAAAGAAACCCCGAGGGAGCGGCTTTCAAAAGAAACCCCGAGGGAGCGGCTTTCATAGGTACACTTAGTGACCTGACCTTTGTATGGGCAGGCAGTGGCGTGAGCCTCTGCCTGCCTGTTCTTTTCCTCATCGTTTTTGCAATTCCCCCTTCTCTTTCGTGCGTGGAGATGATGGAACGGATGTTCTGCCACGCTGCGTATTGGGAACGCCAGTCTGGATATTTATGCAGGATCGGAAAGATCCGTTTTATTACAAAACGCATGGTCGCAGAGCTGATCGACCACATTGAGGTGTACCACGCTGAAAAGCAGGACGGCATTACCAACCAGCGCGTCGATATTCACTATAACTGCATCGGTGCCTTTGATGTGCCGGATCGCCGGAAGATCCCGGAGGCCGACATTATCATGGAAACAAGAAAAGGCGTAGCACTCAGCTACGCCCCGGAACAGGTTGCGGTATAAATTTGTGGGAAATAAAAAAGCAGAGTGTCCATTACAGGATACTCAGATCCTATAAGGACACTCTGCATGGTCGGAGTGGGGGGACTTGAACCCCCGGCCTCTTGGTCCCGAACCAAGCGCGCTACCAGCTGCGCTACACCCCGTCAGCCGTTCTATTATATTTGCAAACCGTGCTGCTGTCAAGTATTATTTCCGCCGCTGCGCGTATTTCCGTGTAGAAGCACAACACATATTGGACAATCGTGGAAAAAGACATAAGGAATAGGGTCTCACCTGCTAAAGTTGAGTTGGTTGATTGCATAATGAAGTTGGACACCTAAGAATAAATCCATGGATGGATTCACAACGCAGACTGCCCTATCCACCCGCACTGTGGACAATTTCTCATCTCAAATTTCCATAAAAGCAATGACAGAGCGTTGCTCGTGTGGTACAATATGAGTAATGAGATGTCGGACCGCATTGTGTTCGCAGCTTGCACTTGCAATTTGTGAAACAGGTACGACAATAGCTCAATATGGCTGCTGAGGGAGGGGGAGGACTATGCGCGTGCTGGCGACCATCGGCTTTTCCTTCTCCGTGGGTATCTTTTTTGCGGCACTGCTGCCGTGGGACGGCTGGCAGCTATATGCCGCCGCCTGCATACTGACTGTGGCGGTGGTGTGGCTATTCGCGGCGCGGCGGAGGAGCTGCTTTCGGCGCGGGATGCTGATACTGCTGCCGCTGGCGGTGTCGCTGGCGTATTTTACGGGATACAGGCATTTTGTGCAGGAGCCGGTGGAGGAACGCTGCGGCGGGGTGCTGCCGTTCTGCGCCACCGTGTGCGACTGGCCGCAGGAGACGGAGCGGGGCTGCAAGGTCACGGTGCAGCCGGACGACCTGCGCGGCGCAAAGGCCGTGTTCTACGGGGACGCAGAGCTGCTGTCCTTGCAGCCGGGCAATACGATCACGGGCACGGCGCAGTGGCAGTCCGCCGCCCGTATCCATGACAACGATGTGACGCACTTCACCGCACGGGGCATATACGCGCTGCTGTACGGCAGGGAGGATGTGCAGGTGTCGGAGGGGACGCAGGGCGCGCTGCGCTGGCTGCCGCAGCGCACCGCGCTGCACTTCCGCGAAAAGCTCGCCGCCATATGGGACGACGAGCGCGTCAGCGGGTTTCTGACGGCGGAGCTTACAGGCGACAAGTCCGCCATGGACGATGGGGACTATCTGGCGATGCAGGAGACGGGGCTGGCGCACCTGTTTGCCGTGTCGGGGCTGCACTGTGCCTTTCTGGTGACGCTGCTGGCTCTGCTCATCTCGCGGCGGCAGCGGCTGCTGTGCGCCGTGACCGTACCCGTGCTGCTGTTCTATACGGTCATGGTGGGGCTTTCCCCCTCCGTAGTGCGTGCCTGCATCATGCAGATATTCCTGCTGACCGCACCGCTTTTCCGGCGCGGAAGCGACCCGCTGACGAGCCTGGCCGCCGCACTGTCGGTCATTCTGCTGGCGAATCCGTTTGCCGCCGCGAGCATCAGCTTGCAGCTGAGCTTTTCCGCCACGCTGGGCATGGTGCTGCTGTCGCCGCGGCTGTATAAGCTGATGACGGGGCGGTACAGGGGGAAAAACCGCCGTCTGCGCGGTGTAGTGTGCTTTATCGCCGCCAATTTAGCGGCGACACTCAGCGCGACGGTGTTCACCGCGCCGCTGACGGCATACTATTTCCGCATATTCGTACTCGCCGCACCGCTGACGAGCTTGCTGGCAGTTCCCGCGGCGGGCTGGAGCTTTATGGCAGCGTTCGTCACCGCGCTGGTCGGCTTCGTGTGGCTGCCGCTGGCGCGGGTGCTGGGCTGGGCGGCGTGGCTGCTGGTGCGGTATATCCTGTGGGTCGCCCGCACCGTCATGGGCTGGCGGTATCACGCGGTGTACTTCACGGGCTCCTATCTGCTCTACTGGCTGCTGTTTGTGTACGCGGCGTTCATCGGCTGCGCCGTCACGCCGGACGGCAGGCGAAAATACGCGGCGGCTGCGCTGCTGTCGATACTGACGCTGGTGTGCGCGATATGGGTCAATCGGCAGGACTACCGCTACGGGGCTTTGTCCGCGCTGGTGCTGGATGTAGGACAGGGGGAGAGCGTCATCATACAGTCCGGCGGCGACACCGCGCTGGTGGACTGCGGAAGCAGCAATACCTACAGAGATCCCGGCGGGACGGCGGCGGACACCCTGCACGGCATGGGCGTGAAGAAGCTGAGCGCGGTGGTGGTGACGCACTACCACGCCGACCACACCAACGGACTGTACGAGGTGCTGCGCCGCATTCCAACGGAGACGCTGTATCTGCCGGATATAGAGGATGAGTACGGCGTCCGCGAGCGGCTGACGGCTCTTGCGCGGGAAGAGGGCACGGAGGTGGCGTATATCACCGAGACGACCGTGCTGCCGCTCGGCGCGGATACGCTGACCGTCTATCCGCCGGTGCAGTCCGGCGGCGACCTGAACGAGCTGGGGCTGACGGCACTCGTCAGCGCGGGGGATTTCGATCTGCTCATCACAGGCGACATGTCGGGCACGACGGAGTGCAGGCTGGCGGAAACATATCCCCTGCCCTCGGTGGAGGTGCTGGTCGTCAGCCATCACGGGTCGAGGTACAGCTCCGACAGCCGCTTTCTGCGCGCCATCACCCCGCAGGCGGCGATCATCAGCGTGGGCGACAACAGCTACGGCCACCCATCGGAGGAGGCACTGCGGCGGCTGTACGCCGTGGGTGCGGAGGTGTGGCGCACCGACCGGCAGGGCACTGTCCGCATTACCGTGAACGGAGGATAACTATGGCAAAAGAAAAGAAGGAAAAGCTCCCCGGCTATGACGAGCTTCATGCCGCCGTGAAAAGCGGCACGGTGGGGAATGTCTATATCTTTCAGGGGGAGGAGACATACCTGATGCGGCAGGCCGTGCGGGAGATGCAGGAGGCACTGGTGGCGGAGGGCTTCGAGGAGTTCAACTACCACCGCCTCAACGGAAAGGGGCTGACCGTGCAGGAGCTGACCGAGGCGGTGGAGGCCATGCCCATGATGGCGGAGCACACGCTCGTCACCGTCACGGATATGGATATTTTCAGGCTGGACGAGGCGCAGCGCGGCGCGCTGGTGACTCTGCTGGAGGATTTTCCCGCATACTGCACGCTGGTGTTCCTCTATCGGCAGATACCCTACAGGAAGGACGACCGGCTGAAAAAGCTCACTGCCGCGATGCAGAAGCATGTGCAGGTCATCGAGTTTGCACAGCAGGGGCAGCAGAAGCTGTACCGCTGGGTGCGCCGCCGCTGCGCCGCCGCCGGAAAGGACATAGACGACGCGGCGATCGACCATCTGCTGTTCACCTGCGGCAGTCTGATGGAGGGGCTGGTGCCGGAGATTGCCAAGATCACCGCCTACGCCAAGGGGTCGAAGATCACCCGCGCCGATATAGATGCGGTGGCCGATCCCGTGCTGGATGCCCGTATCTACGACATGACGAACGCCGTCACCGCGAGGGATTACGACAGGGCGGCAGAGGTGCTTGCGGAGCTGCTGCGGATGCAGGAGGAGCCTATCGTCATTCTGGCTGCGCTGGGACGCGAGCTGCGGCGGCTGTACACCGCACGGCTGGCGATAGACGGCGGAAAGGACAGGATCTGGGTCAAGGAGCTGTGGCGCATGAGCAGCGACTATCCCGCAAGGCTGCTGCTGGAGTCGGCGCGGAATGTCCGCCGGGGCTGGTGCCGGGAGGCGATAAAACGCTGCCAGACGCTGGATAGGCGCATGAAAAGTGAGAGGAATATGGACAGCGAGGGGGAGCTGAAGCTGTTTTTGATGGAATTGGCAGGTGTGAAATGAAGCCGCGTATCCGAGAGGTCATCGTGGTGGAGGGACGGTACGACAAAAACGCCGTATTGCAGGCGGTGGATGCCGCCGTCGTGGAGGTGGGGGGCTTCGCGCTGTTCAACGACAGAGAGAAGGCGGCGTATCTGCGCCGTCTGGCAGAGGGCAGGGGGCTTATCCTGCTGACCGATTCGGACGGCGCGGGGTTCGTGATACGAAACCATCTGAAGGGGGTGCTGCCCGCGGACAGGCTGAAGCAGGCGTATATCCCCGATGTCTGCGGCAAGGAACGGCGCAAGCGCAGACCCTCCAGGGAGGGAAAGCTCGGCGTGGAGGGTATGCCGCCGCAGGTGCTCGTGGAGGCACTGCGCCGTGCGGGAGCGACCTTCGAGGGGGAGGATGCGGTGCGGCGCGGCGCGGGCATCACGAAGGCGGATATGCTGGGCAAGGGGCTTATCGGTCCCGACAGTGCGGCACGGCGCGCAGAGGTGCAGAAGCGGCTGGGGCTGCCCGCCCGCCTGAGCGCAAACGGGCTTTTGGAGGCGATGGAGCTGCTGCTGACACGGGAGGAATTCGACGCGCTGTGAGTTTTTTGCACGGCAAAAGGGTAAAATGCTTGCAATTCGAGCGGCGGACGGGTATAATTAAAAATCGGTTTTGCAGATGCTTGCAGCCGACAACTATAACCTATAAGGAGTGTGAGAAGGATCATGGCCGAGGAAATCAAGACCCCCGAGACGGAGGAGTCCGGCAAAAACTTTATCATCAATTTCATCGACGAGGACATCGCAGAGGGTGGTCAGTTTCAGGGAATGACCGTCCACACCCGTTTCCCGCCGGAGCCGAACGGCTATCTGCACATCGGGCATTGCAAGGCACTGTGCATCGACTTCGGCACGGCCGAGCGGTATAACGGCCTGTGCAACCTGCGCATGGACGACACCAACCCCGCCAAGGAGGATGTCGAGTATGTCGAGGCGATACAGCAGGACATTCACTGGCTGGGCTTTGACTGGGGCGACAGGTTCTATTTTGGCAGCGACTACTTTGAAAAGGACTACGAGTACGCCGTCGAACTGATCAAAAAAGGGCTGGCGTATGTCTGTGAGCTGACGCCGGAGGAATTCAAGGCCAACAGGGGCGACATCGGCATCCCCGCAACCTCTCCCTACCGTGACCGCCCCATCGAGGAGAATCTGCGGCTGTTCGAGAAAATGAAGAACGGAGAGGTGGAGGAGGGGAAAATGACCCTCCGCGCCAAGATCGACCTCGCCAGCGGCAACTTCAATATGCGCGATCCGGTGATCTACCGCATCCGCTTCATCAACCACCACCGGCAGGGGACGAAGTGGTGCATCTTCCCGATGTACGACTTTGCCCATCCCATTCAGGACGCGCTGGAGGGCATTACGCACAGCCTGTGCTCGCTGGAGTATGAGGAGCACCGCCCGCTGTACGACTGGGTGGTGAACAATGTCTCCATTCCGTACCACAAGCCCCGACAGATAGAGTTTGCACGGCTGAACATTGACCACACCGTCATGTCCAAGCGGAAGCTGCGTAAACTGGTGGAGGAGCACTATGTCTCCGGCTGGGACGACCCGCGTATGCCGACGCTGTGCGGCCTGCGCCGCAGGGGGTACACCGCCGCCGCCATCCGCAGCTTCTGCGAGCGCATCGGCGTGGCCAAGGCTCCGAGCACGATAGAGTACGGCTTTCTGGAGCACTGCCTGCGCGAGGATCTGAACGCCCACGCGGAGCGAACAATGGCCGTGCTGCACCCGGTGAAGCTGACCGTGACCAACTATCCCGAGGGCAAAAGCGAGGTCTTTACCGTGGAGAACAACCCTACCGACCCCGCGCAGGGGACGCATGAGATCACCTTCTCGCGCCACCTGTGGATAGAGGCGGAGGACTTCATGGAGGTGCCCGTGCCGAAGTACAAGCGGCTGACACCCGGCGGCGCGGAGTGCCGGCTGAAGGGCGCGTATCTCGTCACCTGCACGGGCTGCGTCAAGGATGAAAGCGGCAATGTGATTGAGGTGCTGTGCGAGTACGACCCGCAGTCGAGCGGCGGCGACCCCGCTGACGGGCGCAAGGTCAAGGGCGCGACGCTGCACTGGGTGGACGCGGACAACTGCATCGACGCGGAGGTGCGGCTGTACGACAATCTGTTCTCCGACGAGCAGCCCGACGGCCCCGACAAGGACTTTCTGGACTGCCTGAACCCCGACAGCCTGACGGTGCTGACCGGCTGCAAGGTGGAGCCGGAGATGCGCAGGGCAGCGGAGGACTTCGACAGGCGGGAGAACCGCACGGGCGTCAACGCGCCGACCTTCCAGTTCATGCGGACGGGGTACTTCTGCTTGGACAACCGTGACAGCACGGCAGAGCATCCGGTGTTCAACCGCAGTGTGTCGCTGAAGGACAGCTTCAAGAAATAAAAATATGCATGAATAAAAAACGGGTGTGCCGATGGCACACCCGTTTGTTTTTTTGTTTGTTGGAAAGCGCGATTTTCTCGTAACCGTCAAAGCTGAGGGCGGATAGACACATTATTTTCACCGATCGCCTGCGCAGAACATCGCCTTCACGCTTTTTCGTAGGCGCGGCGCGGCGTACCGTCCGCCACGCGGATAGTGCCGCAGCACACGAAGCCCGCCCGCTCCAGACAGCGGCGCATGGGCAGGTTTGTCTCGTGGGTGTCCGCCCGCAGGTGGGGCATTCGCGCCGCCGCCCAATCCACCGCCTCGCGCAGAACGCCCGTATGCGTCCCGTCGCTGCCCAAGCGGTGCAGTGTGCCATAGGGCGTTGCATTATCCAGCCACGCGCCGTCAATGACCGCGTAGGTGGGGTCGTCCCCCACAATGAACGCGAACACGCCGTAGATGCCGTCCCCGTCCTCCATGATATACAGGTTTCCCGTTGTCACATCCTCGCGCAGCAGCGTCTCGGACGGATAGCCGTTCACCCACTGGACGCTGTTCCCGCGCTCACGCATGAACCGCCGCGCACTGTCGTATATCTCCAGTACGCGGGGCAGGTCGGATAGAGCCGCATTGCGTATCATGCTTTTACCTCGCAGTTCTGTATAAAGTTGAGGGCATATACATATAAAAATACTACTGCAAAAAATGCAGCATCGTCGCAGGGGAGAAACGGATTTTATCCGTTTCTCCCCTTTCGCATCACTCCACGGTGACGGATTTTGCCAGATTGCGCGGCTTGTCGATGTCGCACCCGCGCTCCAGCGCGGTGTAATAGGACAGCAGCTGCAACGGAATAACGCCCAGCTGCGGCAGGAGCATCGCCTCCGTCTCCGGCACGGTGAGCACGGTGTCCACGCGCCGCTGCAAAGCCTCCTTGCCTGCCTCTGTGGTCAGAGCCAGCACCCGTGCGCCTCGCGCCTGCACCTCCAGCACATTGCTCACCGCCTTATCCAGCAGCGGCAGATAGGTCGCCACGGCGATCACGGGCGTGCCCTCGCGGATGAGGGAGATCGTGCCGTGCTTCAGCTCGCCGGAGGCATACGCCTCGGAGTGTATGTACGAGATCTCCTTCAGCTTCAGGCTGCCCTCCAGCGACAGGGCGTAGTCCAGATTGCGTCCCAGAAAGAACACATCCTCCTCACCTGCCAGCCATTTGGCGGCGGCGTGTATCTCCTCCGTGTTCTCCAGCACGCGCTCCATCTGTGCGGGCAGAGCCTCCAGTCCGCGCACCATGGCGTCATATGTTTCAAGGTCCAGCGTGCCCAGCACATCACCGAAGTACAGCCCCAGCAGGTGCAGCACCACCATCTGCGTGGTGTACGCCTTGGTGGTCGCCACGGCGATCTCGGGTCCGGCCCATGTATAAAGCACATCGTCGCTCTCGCGGGCAATGGACGAGCCGACCACATTCACGATGCCCAACACACGGGCACCGCGCTTCTTCGCCTCGCGCAGAGCCGCCATGCTGTCCAGCGTCTCGCCGGACTGGCTGATGACGATGACCAGATCACCCTCTCCCACCAGCGGATCGCTGTAACGGAACTCGGAGGCAAGGCACACCTCCACGGGGCGGCGGAGCATACGCTCCAGCGTGTATTTGCCCACCATGCCCACATGGTAGCTCGACCCGCAGGCCACGATGCAGATGCGGCCTATATTGCGTATCTCCTTATCGGTCATGGTCAGGTCGCTGAGCACCACGCGCCCGTCACGGATGCGCCCCGTAGCGGCACGGCGCACGGCATCGGGCTGCTCATATATCTCCTTGAGCATAAAATGCGCGTAGCCGCCCTTTTCCGCCGCATCGACATCCCAGTCGATGTGGTGGTGCTCCTTCTCGATGGGGCGGCGGCGTTCGTCATAGAGGCGCACGCCCTCCGCCGTGACGATGGCCAACTCGCCATCGTCCATATACACCACATCCCGGGTGTGGCGCAGCAGTGCCGTCACATCGGAGGCGATAAAATTCTCACCCTGACCGAAGCCCAGCAGCAGCGGTGCGTCCTTCCGCACGGCGATAATGCGATCCGGCGTGTCGGTGCAGAGTATGCCCAGCGCGTAGGTCCCCTCCACGCGGGAGAGCATCCTGTTCACCGCCTCGAACACATCACCGCACTGGCGGTAGCCGCAGGCAAGCAGCTCCGCCACCACCTCGGTGTCCGTCTCGGAGACGAAGGTGTACCCCTCTCGAATAAGCTCCTGCTTCAATCGGGCAAAGTTTTCGATGATGCCGTTGTGTACCACGGCGAATTTTCCGTCGCGGCTCACCTGCGGGTGGGCGTTGACCTCGTTCGGCTCGCCGTGCGTCGCCCAGCGGGTGTGTCCTATGCCGATCACGCCTGTCAGGTCGGCTCCGCCGTGGGTCGCCTCCTCCAGCACCTTCAGCCGGCCGGACGCCTTGCGCACGCGCAGAGCTCCCTCGCCATACACGGCAAGTCCGGCCGAGTCATAGCCCCGATACTCCAGACGGCACAGGCCGTCCAGCAGCAGGGGGGCAGCCTGCTGCTTTCCTACATATCCTACGATACCACACATACTTGGTTTTTCCTCCGCTCAAAAATAGGCCGGAGGAACAAATGCGCAGATCATTTGAACCTCTCCTCCGGTCACAGCCTCTTTGTTTTGCGGTCGCCCGCATATTTACCGGCTGCGTACGCGCCCGGACGGCACGGGAGAGCATCCGCCGAAATTTCCGATCACTCTCCACCTCGTTACCTTGTACCTGCCGATGTCCGAAAAGGGAGCAACGGCAAGCCGGCGGAAGATTTTTCGTCAAGACAAGGCGCAGCGGCGCAGGAATACTTTCTGTATTTCAAGCTGCTGCAACGCCGTATTGGCGGAAAAGCTCCGGCGGCTGTACGAGGGCATGGCGCTTGTGAGAGGGCTTAAGCCTCTGATCCTCCTTTCCGTTCTGCGAAGCATATATACAAAGCGGCAAGCCGCTGTATACCGACATAATTTCCCCGTAACAGGGCATACTGGGTGCGAAAGGGGTGGTGCTTTATGGCTACCGCATTTTTCCGCACACTGATACTTTATCTGCTGCTCATCGCGGGGCTGCGGCTCAGCGGCAAGCGGCAGATCGGCGAGCTGGAGCCCATCGAGCTGGTGCTGACGCTGCTGATCTCCGACCTTGCGTCCGTACCCATGCAGGACTTCGGCCTGCCGCTGTTCAACGGGGTGATACCCATCGTCACGCTGATTGCGCTGTCCACGCTGTTCAGCGGCATCAGTCTGCGCTGTGTGCGCTTCCGTGAGCTGGTCTGCGGCACTCCCGCGTTGGTGATCTGCGAGGGCAAGCTGCGGCAGGAGACGATGCGCCGCAATCGGCTGACGCTGGACGAGCTGCTTGAGCAGCTGCGCGGACAGGGCATCACCGACCTGAACGATGTAAAATACGCCGTGCTGGAGACGAACGGACGGCTGTCCGTCCTCGTGCGCAGCGACCGCCAGCCGCTCACGCCGCAGCAGTTGGGCGTTGCGGTAACGGACGATGTGCTCCTCCCCACGGTCGTTATCAACGATGGGCGGGTGCTGACGGACAGCCTTCGGCAGGTTGGGCGCGACGAACGCTGGCTGGCGCGGGAGCTTCAACGGCAGGGCATCGGGCGCAGCGAGGAGGTGTTTCTGCTGACCGTGGACGGGCAGGGCGGCGTGGTGTGCCTGAAAAAGGAGGCGGCGCGATGAGGGTCATCCGTATTCCGCTGCTCGTACTGGCCGCAGTGCTGTGCTTCACGCTGTGGAACGCCGCGTGGGTCACGGATCGCTGCGGCGAATGGACAGACGCGCTCGACACCGTGACCGCCGCGCTGGATGGCGGCGGAGATACCGCCGCTGCGCTGGACAAGCTGGAAGGCGCGTGGCGGGAGGTGCAGGGATATATGCACATCGTGGTCAGCCACACGGAGCTGGAGCAGGCGGAGACGCTGCTGGCGCAGGCTCAGGTTCTTTGCGCACAGGGCAGCCGTGAGGATATGTACCCCGTGCTTGCGCAGCTGCGCTGTCAGTTCCGGCTCATTGCCGAGACGCAGCAGCTCAGCGCGAAAAATATATTCTGAGCTACTTTTCGCTCAGCAGCTTGTTCAGCTCGGACATAAAGGTGTTGATGTCCTTGAACTGGCGGTAGACGGAGGCAAAGCGGACATACGCCACCTCGTCGGCCTTTTTCAGCTTCTCCATGACCTTCTCGCCGATGGCCTCGGTGCTGACCTCGCGCTCCAGAGAGTTCTGAAGCTCCTGCTCGATCTCCAGTGCCATGCTCTCCATCTGTGCCACGGGGACGGGCCGCTTTTCGCAGGAACGCTGGATACCCCGCAGCACCTTGTCTCTGTCGAAGCTCTGGCGCGAGCCGTCCTTCTTGATGACCACCATGGGCAGGCTCTCCACCGTCTCGTAGGTGGTGAACCGCTTTTCGCATTGCAGGCACTCACGGCGGCGGCGGATGCTGCTGCTCTCGTCGGCAGGGCGGGAATCCACGACCTTGCTCTCCTTATATCCGCAATAGGGGCATCTCATCTCTCTCGAACCCTCCAGCTTCCTGTGGCGCAGGCCACATAGTCGGAGTCATTATACCACAGAAGCACAAGATATGGTAGTGCTTTTTTCAAAATTTTGTGTCCTACAGGGAAGCGGCCTGCGCAAGCCGTGGGGCTTATGCGCAGGCCGCTTTTCACATGTCAAGGCCATCGTCTATACAAGATGGCTGCCTGTCAGCCCGAAGCTGACGGCAATGGCGGCATCCACCTTTTCCATCACCGCGCCGTCCACCCTGCCCATCCGCTCACGAAGCCGCCGTTTGTCCAGCGTCCGTATCTGCTCCAGCAGGATCACGGAGTCACGGGGCAGCCCGCTGCCCTGCGAGGCCAGCGCGATATGCGTCGGCAGCTTCGCCTTGCCGAGCTGTGAGGTAATGGCGGCGGCGATGACGGTGGGGCTGTGGCGGTTGCCTGTGTCGTTCTGCACGATGAGCACCGGGCGCACCCCGCCCTGCTCGCTGCCCACCACCGGGCTGAGGTCGGCATAGTAAATGTCGCCGCGTCTGACAGTCGTATCCACACAGTTCACACTCCGAGGCAAGAAGTACCGGAGGGATATGTCCCCTTGGTCACTTTCATTGTTCCCGCCGCGGCATATTTTATACGCCGCCGCCGGCTTTTTTCTCCCGCCCGTTCTATCCTATGCCTCTGCGCGGCGCGGTGTGTCAGAAGCGCAGCAGCAGCTCCTTGTCGATCTCCTGTCCGTTCCTGCGGTATATGCGCGGCACACGGCGGCTGACGGCGCAGGTCAGCTCATACGGTATCGTCCCCGCCGCCGCAGCCAGTGCATCCACACGCTGCCGCCTGCCGAATACCTCCACCTCGTCGCCCACCTGCACCTGCGGCAGGTCGGTCAGGTCGATCATGGACATATCCATGCATATCCGCCCCCGCTGCGGCGCGGAGCCATAGTCCGTCACAAGGGCGCACCCGTCCGACAGGCAGCGGAAAAAGCCGTCCGCGTAGCCGTAGGGCACAACGCCCATGCGCGTCACCCGCTGCGTGGTGAAGCAGCGGCCGTAGCTGACATCCGTGCCCGCCTCGTAGGTTTTAATGGTGCTGACGGTGGTCTTGAGCGTCATCACGCTCCGCAGCCCCAGCCGCTCCGCCAGCTCTCCGCCGCCGTACAGCAGAATACCGGGGCGCACCATGTCCATATAGCTCTCGGGATACAGTGCCACCCCGCCGGAGTTGGCGCAGTGGCGCAGGGCGAAACGCTGCCCGCGCTTGGCCTCCACCGCGTCTATGACGCGGCGGAACAGGGCAAGCTGGGCTTTCGTGTACGCCGCGCCGGGTGCATCCTTCTCGTCTGCCACGGCGAAATGGGTGAATATACCCTCCGCCCGCAGTCCGGGCAGTGCGCACGATGCGCATATATCCGCCGTCCCCGTGTCGAAATGCCTGTCAGAGACGAGATAGCCCAGCCGCGACATACCCGTGTCCACCTTGATGTGTACCGTCAGCGCACCGCCGCAGCGCACCGCCTCCTCGCTGTACTCCAGTGCCTTGGCAAGACACGACACCGCCTGCGTGATGTGCAGGTCGATGAGCCGCCCCACCTGCTCGCGAGGCGTGTGCCCCAGTATCAAAATGGGCATGGTGATGCCGTTGCAGCGCAGCTCCGCCGCCTCGTCGATGCTGGACACCGCCAGATAGTCCGCACCCAGCTCCTGCAAGATGCGGCTGACCTGCACGGCTCCGTGGCCGTAGGCATCCGCCTTGACCACGCCCAGAAATTTCACGCCCGCGCCCACCCGCTCACGCAGTGCCGCGTAGTTATAGGCCAGCGCATCCAAATCGATCTCCGCCCATGTTCTCCTCAGTGTAGATTCCATCGTTATTCCTCCGACCTTGTGTCCTCCGTGGTGCAGGCGAAGGAGGTCATCCGCGCCGTCAGCACCGTTTTTCCATTCTGTGAAAACTCCGCGTAGCGCGGGATAAGGCTGCTCTCGTCCAGCCACACGGTACACAGCACCTCCTCGCCGCTGCGTCCCGTGGTTTGCAGCGTCAGACGCAGACACGCCACGCCCTCCAATGCTTCGGTGTTCTGCTCGGTGAGATACCCCTCCGCCAGTGCCTCCAGCAGATAGGGCAGGCAGTTCGCCGCGCATATATCCGTGCTCTCTCCCGCCGGCAAAAGCCTATCCCTGCTCTTGAGCGTCAGCTCACCGTCCGTGAGCACGGCGGTCAGTCCCTCCAGCTCCTGCGGGGCAAGCACCCTTGTGACGGACTGTCCCTCCCGCTCATAGCGGCCTTGCAGCGTGAAGCTGCGGTCGTCCGTCGCCGTGTGGCTGACCACCTCCGCCTCCATGTCCGCCGACACCACCGTGCGGTACTGCTCCTGCACCGTCATCGTCCGCTCCGTGCCGCAGCCGCACAGCAGCGCGGCGCACAGCAGCAGTGCCGGTATGCTACTTTTCATGGTTCTCCCTCCTTTTCAGAGGGGCTTTCCGCTCATTCCACCTCTTTGAGCGCATAGGGCAGCATCTCTGTCATATCCGCCGGGGTCATGCCCCTGCGCCCCTTCTCCGCCGCCGCCATATCTCCCGCACGGCCGTGCAGCCACACCGCCGCGCAGCACGCAGCAAACGGCTCCATGCCCTGCGCCAGCAGTCCCGTCAGCAGCCCCGTCAGCACATCGCCGCTGCCGCCCTTGGCCATGCCGTCGTTCCCCGTGGTGTTCACCGCCAGCCGTCCGTCCGGTGCGGCGACGAGGGTACGGTGCCCCTTGCGGACGAGGTACACGCCGTGCGCTGCGGCAAAGGCGGCGGCAGCGGTCTCTCTCGGCGCGGTCATGTCGCCGCCGATACGCGCCAGCTCGCCGTCATGGGGCGTGAGCACCGTGACGCGCCCTGCGCGGCAGGACAGTGTATCTATATGCCCGCCCAGTGCATTTATGCCGTCCGCATCCAGCACCAGCGGCTTATCGAGCGTCAGCAGCCGCCGCGTAAGGGTGTCGCTCTCCTCCCCGCGCCCCATGCCGCAGCCGATGCCCACCGCGTCACACGCGGCAGCGCGGCGGCGTATCTCCCCCTCGGCGCGGAGGGACAGCCGTCCCTCCCTGCCCGAGAGCGGATGCACCATGGCGCATAGGCATTTCAAGGCCGTCACCTGCCAAATGCTCTCCGGCACGCCCAAGAACACCAGTCCGCACCCGCTGCGCACCGCGCCGCCCGCGCAGAGCACGGGCGCGCCCGTATAGCCCACGCTGCCGCCGAGCAGATAGGCCTTGCCGAAGTCCCCCTTGTGTCCGTTCGGGTCGCGCACGGGCAGAACGCCGCGCACATATTCCCTGTCGATACGCTGCATGATGGTGCCTCCCCTGCCTTTTTTGTACAGTATAGCATATATGTCAACTATAAAACCTGCTTTTTTCTTTCCCCGCAATGAAAAAAATGCTTGCAACTTTTGTTTCGTTGTGGTATAAGTTATCCATCGAGTAAAATGCTGTGAACGGGAAGATCTGCGTCACAGGCATCCGTCAGAGAGAGTCGGCCACCGGCTGCAAGCCGACTTGGGATGTAGCGCAGTGTTCGCCCGGGAGCTGCCGCGAGGAAATGCGCGGACGGGTCGCCTCCGTTATCGGGAAATGAGTGCGCGGGCTTTGCCCGCGAAGCTGGGTGGTACCACGGAAGCTTGCCTTTCGTCCCAAGGTTGGGATGAAAGGTGTTTTTTTATCCCAAAAACGAAAACTCTCAAAAGGAGGACTTACACTACATGAAGGAAAAACTGGAAAAGCTGCTCGCAGAGGGCAAACAGCGTATCGAGTCCGTAGCCAGCGAGACGGAGCTTCAGGACATCAAGGCATCTCTGCTGGGCAAGCAGGGCAGCCTGACGGAGCTGATGAAGGAGCTGCCCAAGCTGGATGTCTCCCTGCGCCCCGAGATGGGCAAGGCGGTCAATCAGGTGAAGGGACAGCTCTCCGCCCTGCTGGACGCACGGCGCGACGAGCTGAAGATGAAGGCGAGCGAGGTAGACCCCGACTTCGACATCTCCGTGCCCGGCACGCTGCCCCTGAGCGGTGGTCTGCACCCCATCACGCAGATGTGCTACGACCTGAACGATGCCTTCCGCTCCATGGGCTTTGAGATCTTCGAGGAGGACGACATCACCAGCGAGCTGTACGGCTTCGACAACCTCAACTTCCCGCCCGACCATCCCGCCCGCGAGAGCATGGATACCTACTGGCTGGCCGGTCACGACACCGGCGAGTGCTGGGACAAGCTGTGCCTGCGTCCCCACCTGACGGGGGGCTCCGTGCGGTATTTGCAGACGCACAAGGCTCCCTACCGCTTCGTCTACCCCGGCAAGGTCTACCGCAACGAGACGACAGATGCCCGTCACGAGCGCGCCTTCTTCCAGTACGAGGCTCTGATCGTGGACAAGGACTTCACCTTTGCCTCCGGCAAGGTGATGATCAAGAGCATCCTGAGCAAGGTGTTCGGCCGCGATGTTCCCGTGCGTATGCGGGCGGGCTTCTTTCCCTTCGTCGAGCCGGGCTTCGAGATCGACATGGGCTGCCTCGTCTGCGGCGGCAAGGGGTGCAGCGTGTGCAAGCATGTGGGCTGGATCGAGGTCATGCCCGGCGGCACGCCCCATCCCAATGTCCTCAAGGCGGCGGGACTTGACCCCGACGAGTACACGGGCTTCTATGTCAACATCGGTCTTGACCGTCTGGTGATGATGCGCTACGGCGTGGACGATGTGCGTCTGTTCCACAGTGCTGACCTGCGGTTTTTGAACCAGTTCCGTTGATAAGGGAGGGCTATTGAAATGAAAGTATCTTTGAATTGGATCCGTGACTATGTGCAGCTTCCGGCGGATGCCGACCTGAAGAAGCTGGCCTACGACCTCACCATGTCCACCGTGGAGGTGGAGGATGCCGTCGAGCTGGGTAAGCAGTTCGAGCACATGACGGTGGGCATCATCAACGCCATCGAGCAGCACCCCAACGCCGACAAGCTGAAGGTCTGCAAGACCGACATCGGCGGCGAGGTAAGGGACATCGTATGCGGCGGCAGCAACCTCCGCGAGGGCATGAAGGTCGCCGTGGCTCTGCCCGGTGCCATGTGCCGCTGGCACGGACAGGGCGAGCCTGTCGAGATAAAGATAAGCAAGCTGCGCGGCGTGGAGAGCTACGGCATGATCTGCGGCGCGTCGGAGATCGGTCTGAGTGACCTTTTCCCCGTCAAGGAGGAAACGCACATCCTCGACCTGAGTGACTTCGACGCACCCGCCGGCACACCGCTGGCCGATGCGCTCGATCTCAACGACATTATTCTGGAGATTGACAACAAGTCCATGACCAACCGTCCCGACCTGTGGGGACACTACGGCATTGCCCGTGAGATCGCGGCACTGTACGACCTGCCGATGAAGCCGTTTGTACACTTCGACCGCAATGTAAAGAACACCTCCGGCTTCCATGTCACCGTGGAGGATACGGAACGCTGCCCGCGGTATCTGTCCGCACAGATCGAGGGGCTGTATGTCAAGCCCTCCCCCTATCAGATGCAAAGCCGTATCTGGAAGGTGGGTATGCGTCCCATCAACGCGCTGGTGGATGTCACCAACTATGTCATGCTGGCCACGGGTCAGCCCACCCACGCCTTCGATTCCGACCACATTGCAGGTCATGTCATCGTGCGCCGCGCCGGTGAGGGCGAGAAGCTGCTGCTGCTCAACGGCAAGGAGCTGGCTCTCTCCTCCGACGATCTGGTCATTGCCGATGACGCGGGCGTTGTCGGCCTTGCGGGCGTCATGGGCGGCGCGAAGGACTCCATCCTCCCTGACACGAGCAAGGTCATTCTGGAGGTCGCCAACTTCGATGCCAAGGGTATCCGCCGCACCGCCCTGCGCTACGACAACCGCACCGAGGCATCCTCCCGCTACGAAAAGGCCATCGACCCCGAACGCTGCGATCAGGCATTCGACCTGTCCATGTCCCTGTTTGCGGAGCTGTACCCCGAGATGACCGTCACGGGCGTGGTGGATCACTACCCCACGCACCTGAAGCAGGCGGAGATCGATGTGGCTCTGAGCTGGCTGGAACGCCGTCTGGGTAAGCACCTGCCCCCCGAGGAGATACGGCACAAGCTGGAGCTGCTGGGCTACACCGTCAGCTTCAACGGCGACAATATGCACCTCGTTGTCCCCACATGGCGTTCCACGGGAGATGTGAGCATTCAGGCGGACATCATGGAAGAGGTCGCCCGCATGTACGGCTACGAAAACTTCGAAGCCGAGCCGATCACCACCACCTTCGACGATGCCATCAACCAGCCGGACAAGGATCTGGAGCGGCGCATCAAGGAATATCTCGCCATCCGCTGCGGTATGCAGGAGATTTTCACCTACCCGTGGATGGACGAGCTTTTCGTCAACGCCGTGCTGCAAAGCACGGACGGCATCCTGTCCCTGTCCACGCCGCCGTCTCCGGCAGAGCGGTTCGTGCGCTCCTCCCTGCTGCCCAACCTGTGCAAGGCCGTGGTCAAGAACGAGCGGTACTTCGACGAATTCGCCATATTTGAAACGGCGCAGGTATTCCGCGACGAGAACTACACCTCTCCCTACGATGAGCGCGAGAAGCTGCCCTCCCAGCGCAAGAATGTGGCGGGTGCGTTCGCGACCGCGAGCAAGGATGTCACCGCCCTGTTCCGCCGGGCCAAGGGCGTGGTGGAGATGATGGCGCGCTATGTCCACATGGAGACGCTGACCTTCCGCCAGACGGAAAAGCCCGTGTGGGCGGACAGCGTGGTGTGGCTGAACATCTATCGCGGCGACGAAAAGGTGGGCGACCTCGCGCTGCTGGCCAAGAAGGTCTCCATGGCCTGCGGTATCAAGAACCTGAATGTCATGATTTTCCAGCTCGATCAGGACTCCCTTGTGCCTCTCAAGTCCCGCACGAACACCTTCACCCACATGGCGGAGTACCCCATGACCAGCTACGACATCTCCCTGCTGCTGGACGGCTCCGTGCAGTGGAAGGATGTGCTTCAGACAATCGGCGGCATCAGGAGTACACTGCTCCACGGCGCGGCTTTCGTGGACGAGTACCGCGGCAAGCAGGTTCCTGCGGGCAAGAAGTCCCTTACTCTGCGCCTGACCATCGGCTCTGCGGAAAAGACGCTGACCTCCGCCGAGATCGAGGAGGTCGCTGCGGGTGTTCTCAGCAAGATCGCCAAGCGATTCGGCGCGGAGCTCCGCCACTGAGCGCAAATTTCTCCCTGCGCAGCGCATTTTTCCCTCTTTACAGCGGCGGCAAAAGGGCGTATACTGAGGGCGATATAAAAGAGAGGAAAGGCGGTGCCCCATGGACGAATTTACCAGAAAATTCAACGCAACAGAGGACAAGGAGCAGCAGGTGCATCACATTCTGACCTCCGTTTACGAATCGCTCAAGGAAAAGGGCTACGACCCCATTAACCAGATCGTGGGCTACATCCTCTCCGAGGATCCCACCTACATCACCAACCACAACTCCGCCCGCTCCCTGATCTGCAAGATCGACCGCGACGAGCTGTTGCAGGTGCTGGTAAAGAGCTATCTTGAGCTGTAAAGGCTGTATATCGCTGAAAATATCCCCCGGCGAAGCCCAACACTGTAAGATAAGAAAATCCGACAGAAAAAAGCACCCCGCCCATTTCACAGGAAGTGGACGGGGCTTTTTTATCGCCTTTACTGTGCGGGCAGAGCGAGCGCCGCGCCCTCCTTCAGCTTTGCGCCCTTGTCTGCCTTGTAAAGTCCGCTACGCCATAAGTGCCATAATTGTTCAGTGCGATAGTGCCGCAGGTATCGCCCTTTTTCACGGTAAATGAAAAAAGATGCTTGTCAGCGGGGCGCAGATGGGGTATGATGGAACAAACTACGACTTGTGAGGATACATATATGCGGATGCGCAAAAAGAAAAACCTTGTGCCGCGGATGGAGGCCTGCGGCGCGTACCTTGTCTCCGACCCCTTTGCCCTGCGGGGCAGGTGGCGGGAGCTGATGCCCGAGGCGAGGGAGCTGCGGGTGGAGCTGGGCTGCGGCAAGGGCGGCTTCACCGCAGGCACGGCGGCGGCGGAGCCCGATGTGCTGCTGATCGCGGTGGAAAAGGTTCCCGATGCCATGGTGGTGGCGATGGAGCGGGCGCGGGACGCCGGGCTGCACAATGTGCGTTTTGTGGATGGCGACGCCGCGCTGCTGCCGGACATGTTCGCCGAGGGGGAGATCGACAGACTGTACATCAATTTCTGTGACCCGTGGCCTAAGAACAACCAGAAAAAGCGGCGGCTGACGCACGGGAATTTTCTGAAAAAGTACCGGCAGGTGCTGAAAGCGGGCGGGCAGATACACTTCAAGACCGACAACGACAAGCTGTTCGAGTGGTCGCTGGAGGAGATACCGCAGTTCGGGTTTGCGCTGTCCGAGGTTACACGCGATCTGCACGGAGCCGGCATCGTGGGCGTGATGACCGACTATGAGCGGAAATTCCACAGCGAGGGCAAGAGCATCAACCGCTGCGTGGCCACCATGGAGTCGTGGACAGAGCCGGGGGAATAACGGCCTTGTAAGCCGCAAAAGGAGCACCCTGTGGGTGCTCCTTTATTATCCGCTCTCCCCTATCCTCTATTCCCTCTCCCTTATTTCCTGCTCCTCGTTCCTGCACTGCAAGCCCAGCTGGTAAAATGCCACCGCTGCGGCCGCGGCGACATTCAGGCTGTCCACGCCGTGCGTCATGGGTATCATCACCGTGTGGTCGCACTGCGCGATCGTGCCATCGGCCAGTCCGTCGCCCTCCGTGCCCAGCACCACCGCCAGCTTCTCCGCACACAGCAGGCGCGGGTCATCCAGCCGCAGGGAATCCTCCCGCAGTGCCATGGCGACCGTGGTGAAGCCCAGCGCGTGCAGCGTCGCCGTCCAATCACCGTCAGGCAGGTATGTCCACGGCACGAGGAACACATTGCCCATGCTCACCCGCGAGGCGCGGCGATAGAGCGGGTCACTGCCCGCCGCCGTCAGCAGCACCGCGTCCATGCCCAATGCCGCCGCACAGCGGAAGATAGCCCCCACATTTGTCGGATTCATCACATTTTCCAGCACGGCAATTCGCCGTGCCGCCGCACACACCTCCGCCACGGCGGGCAGCGGAGGCCGCCGCATGGCGCACAGCATTCCCCGCGTCAGGTGGAAGCCCGTCAGCTGCGTCAGCACCTCCAGCGGTGCGGTGTAGACGGGGATATTGCCGTCACAGCGGCGGAGTATCTCCGCTCCCTTGCCCGCGATGTGCTGCGGCTCCATCAGGAACGACACGGGTACGCAGCCCGCATCCAGTGCCCTGCCAATCACGAGCGGGCTCTCCGCGATGAACAGCGCGTTGGCGGGATCGGCGTGGTTGACAAGCTGGTTTTCGGTGGCGCGGGCGTAAATGTCCAACGCCGGGTCGGAAAAATCGTGTATCTCAATGACCTGCGGCATGTGTATCTCTCCTTGCGCGGTGATTCTCTTGTTATATTATAGCATACCAGACGAAAAAGGAAAACACAAGGGGCGGGCAAAATGCCCGTCCCTTGTGCCGGTTCAGTTTCCTGACCAATTATATGAGGGGGGGAGAAATGCTTTACTTTGCCAGCAGCTTCGCAGCACGCTTCTTACCGAACTGGCAGCAGGCAACAACATACGCCACGGCGCACACCACGCCGATGATGTAGGCGGGAGTCCAGGGAATGTTGAAGCCGATATGCGCGTTGGCAATATAGGTGATGCAGATGAAGGTGTAGAAGCAGCCGGGGATCATGGGGATCCAAGCCCACTTGCCCTTGCCGTTCTCGAACATCCACGCAGTGATGCACAGGAACGCGAACAGGGACAGCATCTGGTTTGACCATGCGAAGTAACGCCACAGGATATTGAAGCCGTTCGCATTCGTCTTGGCGAACACCAGAATGCCGATGACCAGCAGGAAGATGGGGAGAGCCAGCTTGATACGCTTGGCATTGGAGGACTGGTCGAGATGCATGGTCTCGGCCAAGCTCAGACGCAGGGCGCGCAGTGCCGTATCGCCGGAGGTGATGGGCAGAACGATGACGCCCAGCAGAGCCACGATGCCGCCGATGTTGCCCAGCAGATACTTGCAGACGACACCCACGGTGCCGGTGGCCAGAGAAGCGTTCGGCTCCTGCTGGCCGAGGTTGTACACGCCCATGGCAGCCGCGGCCCACACCATGGCGATGAAGCCCTCTGTTACCATCATGTTGTAGAAGGTGGTGCGTCCCTGACGCTCACTCTTCATGGTGCGGGAGATGATAGCGGTCTGTGTGGAGTGGAAGCCGGACAGAATGCCGCAGGCCACCGTCACGAAGAAGATGGGCAGGAAGTGTCCGTTCTCGAAGTAGGAAGCATAGGTGAAGGTACCGTCGCCCAGCGTCAGCACGGGGGAGGTCCAGTCATCCCACACATTCAGCAGAGGCATACCGCTGACAAAGATACCAATGAAAATGCCCACGGCGGAGAACAGCAGGATCGCGCCGAACACGGGGTAGATCTTGCCGATGATGGCGTCGATGGGGAACACGGTGGCGACCAGATAGTACAGGAAGATGACGCCGTAGATGACCCAGGTGGACACGGAGGTTGCCTTGCCGTCAAAGCCAAAGACCTGCGTAGCGGCGATGTCGCCGGGGGTGTAGATGAACACGGCGCCGACCAGCAGCAGCAGGAAGCATACAAATACATTGTATACCTTGTAAATGCCCTTGGTGGAGTAGCGGCGGATCATCTCGGGCATCTGCGTACCGCCGTCACGCAGGCAGATCATGCCGGAGAAATAGTCGTGCATGGCACCGCCGATAACATTGCCGATGGGGATAGTCAAAAACGCGATGGGCCCGAACAAAATGCCCTGAATGGGCCCGAGGATGGGGCCGGTGCCTGCAATGTTCAGCAGGTTGATTAGGCTGTTCTTCCAGCCTCTCATGGGCACATAGTCCACGCCGTCCTCTTTGGTATAGGCAGGGGTCTTGCGGTCGTCAGGTCCGAAGACCTTTTCACAGAAGCGGCCGTACAGGGCGGCACCGCCGACAAGGATGACCAGACCGATGATGAATGTCAACACAAAAATACACTCTCCTTCGTAAAAGTGGATTTTCTCTTTCGGGGCGTCCGGATCACCTCAAAAAATTATGCTCAGATTATAGCACCATAAATGTAAATTGCAAGACAATATTTTTCCCTTTTGCGTAAAGATTTCATAAATATTACATATTTTGCCGTTAAGAATTGCCGTGACAGGAAACTTGTGAAAACCCCTTAACAATGGGGATTTTGCAAGTTTTCCTGTAAAGAATCAAAATCTCAAGCTCCGTTTGGCTGACAAAATTTTTGTCAGCCAAAGCTTCATTCGGATGCGGAGAAGCGCGGCAGCCTCTTGCCCGCTTGCGTCAAATGTGCTATCATACCGATAACAAATCAATCGGAGGGCATATACCTATGGAATATAACAAGGCGATACACGACATGACCCCCGGCGACGAGGTCGAGGGCTACTACATTCTCAAGTCTGCCGTTCCCAAGGTAGCGGCGAACGGAAAGCCCTTTCTCACAGGCGCACTCAGCGACCGCACGGGAGCTATCGAGCTGAAGGTCTGGGACTACACCGGCCCGCTCTCCGCCGCCGATGAGGGCAAGGTCGTCAAGGTGCGCGGCAGCGTGGGCGAGTACCGCGCCACGCCGCAGTTCACCGCCGGACGCATCCGTCTGGCGGCGGAGAACGACCCCGTGGAGGTGTCCGCACTCGTGCCCGTTGCGCCCATCGACCGCGAGGCGGCCATGGACGAGCTGCACCGCTGGGTGTCGTCCGTCACTGACGCGGACTATCGCGCCGTGGCGGAGGCCATGCTCGATGCCCACGGCGAAGCACTCTCGGCGATCCCCGCCGCCAAGAGCGTCCACCACGCCTTTCTGGGCGGACTGCTGATGCACACCGCCAACATGCTGCGCCTCGCGGACTTCCTCGCCGCGCAGTACGCGGACACCATCGACCGCAGTCTGCTGCTGACGGGTACGCTGCTTCACGACATGGCGAAGGAGCAGGAGTTTGTGTTCTCGCAGCTCGGACTTGCCACGGATTACTCCGTCAGGGGACAGCTTTTGGGGCATCTGGTCATGGGTGCGCAGGAGGCTGCGGAGACAGCCGCCCGTCTGGGCATTCCCGAGGAAAAGTCCGTCCTTTTGCAGCACCTGATACTCTCCCACCACGGCGAGCCGGAGTTCGGCGCGGCGGTGCGCCCGCAGTGCGCCGAGGCGGAGCTGCTGAGCCTCATCGACGCCATCGACAGCCGCATGGAGATCTACCGCGAGACCTATGACACCATGGATGTGGGAACCTTCTCCCCCCGCATCTTCGCGCTGGAGAAGAAAATATTCAAGCATGACTGAGCCTGCGTCCTTGAAAACCATCACGCGCCGATACACTCTCCCCTGCCGTACTCCATGTTCAGACTCGACGCGGGCAGTGCCTTAAAGAGCTTTGCCTATGACCCCGCATTCGGCATTTTCATTTGTGAAGCACCTCGTATTTGTCAGTTCTTCAGGCTTTGCAGCGGCGCGGGGATACGCCCGCCCCGTGCGATGAAGTCCGCACTGCCCGCCTCGTGTACCGGCATAACGGGCGCGCTGCCCAGCAGTCCGCCCATCTCCACCGTGTCTCCGACCTCCGCGCCCTCCACGGGGATGATGCGCACGGCGGTGGTCTTGCTGTTCACCATCCCCACAGCCGCTTCATCGGCGATAATGGCGGCAATCGTCTCGGCGGTGGTGCTGCCGGGCACGGCGATCATGTCCAGTCCCACGGAACACACGCAGGTCATCGCCTCCAGCTTGTCGATGGTCAGCGTACCGTCCAGCGCGGCGTTGATCATGCCCTCGTCCTCCGACACGGGGATGAACGCACCGGAAAGGCCGCCCACATGGCCACTGGCCATCACGCCGCCTTTCTTCACCGCGTCGTTAAGCAGCGCCAGTGCCGCCGTCGTGCCGTGCGTACCGCAGACCTCCAAGCCCATTTCCTCCAGTATCCGCGCCACGCTGTCGCCCACCGCAGGTGTGGGAGCCAGCGAGAGATCGACAATGCCGAACGGCACCTCAAGGCGGCGGGACGCTTCGGTCGCCACCATCTGCCCCATGCGGGTGATCTGGAATGCGGTTTTTTTGATCGTCTCCGCCACGACATCGAACGGCTGTCCCTTGCACTGCTGCAAGGCGTGGTACACCACGCCGGGGCCGGACACGCCTACATTGATAACGGTGTCTGCCTCGCCCACACCGTGGAACGCACCCGCCATAAAGGGGTTATCCTCCACAGCGTTGCAGAACACCACCAGCTTTGCGCAGCCAAGGCCGTCTCTGTCGCGTGTCAGGTGGGCGGTCTCCTTGACGATGCGCCCCATCTGCGCCACCGCGTCCATGTTGATGCCCGCCCTGGTGCTGCCCACATTGACACTGGAGCACACCAGCTCCGTCTGTGCCAACGCCTGCGGGATGGACGCGAGCAGCCGCCTGTCGCCGGAGGTAAAGCCCTTCTGCACCAGTGCGGAGTACCCGCCGATGAAGTTCACACCGCAGGTCTTGGCGGCTCTGTCCAGCGTCAGTGCCAGCGGCACGAAGTCCTCCGACCTGCACGCCGCGCCCGCAATGGCGACGGGTGTGACGGAAATACGCTTATTGACGATGGGGATGCCAAACTCGCTCTCGATGTCGCAGCCGGTTCTGACCAGCTTCTCGGCGCGGGAGCATATCTTGTCGTAAATCTTATCGCAGCAGCGGCGCATATCCTCATCGGCGCAGTCCAGCAGGGAGATGCCCATGGTGATGGTGCGGATGTCCAGATGCTGCTTGTCCACCATGGCGATGGTGTCGAATATATTTTGCAGACTTAGCATGGCAGCACCCCTCTTACAGCTTGTGCATGGCGTCGAAAATGTCCTCCCGCTGGATGCGGATGGACAGCCCGCGCCCCTCGCCGTACTCCCGCAGTGCGGTGCGCAGCGTGTCAAACGGTGCGGTACACTCCGTCAGATCGACCACCATCATCATGGTGAAATAGCCCTCCATAATGGTCTGGCTGATGTCGAGCACATTGATACGCTGCTGCGCCAGCGTGTTGCACACACCGGCGATGATGCCCACCTGATCCTTGCCCACAACGGTAACGATTGCTTTCATAATGATATACTCCTTTCGGATAATTGTTTTTCTATTCCAGCTCGTCCAGCGTCAAGCCATACGATGGCAGGAAGTGCTCTCTGAAATACTCCAGCTCCG
The DNA here is from genome assembly GCA_963613145.1 of Bacteroidaceae bacterium. Lineage (GTDB taxonomy): Bacteria > Bacillota > Clostridia > Oscillospirales > Oscillospiraceae > Vescimonas. Next base: position 44,651 of record CAVDXW010000002.1, read on the forward strand.
GCAGGTGCATGGCATCCATGGCGGCGGCGGTCTGTTCCGCCGCCTGACGGAACTCGTTGTTCCCTGCCTTCAGCTCCTCAAGGCACTTGATGTGGGCGGACAGCTTGTCCGCCGCCTTCACCAGCTCCCTTACCTCCGTGTCGGCGGGACAGAGTGCGTCCTCATAGGCGGGACGCAGCTCCGCAGGCAGCATGGACAGCAGCTTTTCCTCCGCCACCTGCTCCACCGCCTTGTAGGAATCCCGTATTGCGGGGTTGTAATACTTGATGGGAGTGGGCATGTCGCCGGTGAGTATTTCGGCGGCATCATGGTAGAGCGCAGCAACCGCTACCGCACCCGCATCCACCTGTCCGCCGAATTTTTCGTTGCGCAGAATTGCCAGTGCGTGCGCGAGCACGGCGGCTTGATGGCTGTGCTCCTGAATATTTTCTGCGAAGGTGTTGCGCATGAGGGACCAGCGGCGGATGAAGCGCATACGGTTGATGTAGGCGAAAAAATGGCTCATAATTATGTCAACTCCCCTGTCAGAATATCGCCGTCTATTCCTGTTATTTTAACATTTAATACTTTGTTATGTAAACCGTTTGCCTGTACGCACACCTCGCAGTAATTGGGGGCGTGACCGATACTGTATACACCCCGTTCCCTCTCGAACAGGACGGGGTAAATTTGCCCTTTACATGCGGTCATGTACGCCCTGCGCATCGTCTCCGCCGCCTGCGCGGCGCGGGCGGCACGCCGCTCCTTCACGGCGGCGGGTATCTGCTCCATCGCTGCCGCCTTCGTGCCGGGGCGGACGGAGTAGGGGAAGATGTGCATGGCGGCGAAGCCGCACCTCCCGATGAACGAGAGCGTAGCGGCAAATTCGTCCTCCGTCTCGCCGGGGAAGCCGCAGATGAGATCGGTGGTGACGGCGGGACGGTCGAAGTACCGCCGCAGGAGCGTGACCGACTCGTAAAACCGCGCCGTGTCGTATTTCCGGTTCATGCGGCGCAGGGTGTCGTCACACCCCGATTGCAGCGACAGATGAAAGTGCGGGCAGAGGTTGGGCAGCTGCGAGGCGCGGCGGCAGAAATCCTCGGTAACGGTGCGCGGCTCCAGACTGCCCAGCCGCAGACGCATGTCCCCTGCGGCGGCGGACACTGCCTCGATAAGGTCAATGAGCGTTTCGCCGTTTTTCAGGTCGTGCCCCCACGAGGATATTTCGATACCCGTGAACACGATCTCCTTATATCCCTCGCGCCGGAGCTGCTCCGCCTGCGCAACGGCCTCCGCCTTGGGCAGGGAGCGCACGGGGCCGCGGGCGTAGGGGATGATGCAGTAGGTGCAGAAGTTCACACAGCCGTCCTCGACCTTCAGCATGGCGCGGGTGCGCTGCGCCATGCCGCCCGCAGGCAGTATCTCAAAGTCGCGGCGGCGCAGGGCATCGTCCAGCAGTGTCAGGGGCTCCTTCTCCTGTGCCGCCTGCTCAAAAAGGTCGAGAAACGCCATGCGGTCGCCCGTGCCTGCGATGAGGTCAAGCCCCAGCCCCGCCGCCTCGTCGGAATGGGTCTGTACATAGCAGCCGCAGGCCGCCACCACTGCGGCGGGGTTCAGCTTCTTGCAGCGGCGTATCATCTGGCGGGACTTCTTATCGCTGACGGCGGTGACGGAGCAGGTGTTGACGATGTAGCCGTCCGCCGCCTCCTCGAAGGGCACGAGCGTGTGCCCGCGCCGCAGCAGCTCCTGCTCCATCGCCTGTGTTTCGTATTGATTGACCTTGCAGCCCAAGGTGTAGATGGCAATACGCATCTTGCACTTTCCTTTGTTCTATCGTATAATGGTATTCCATGGGACGGGCGGATATTTTCCGCGCCGCCGCTAATCGGTTTATTATACTGCATTTCACCGGCTCTGACAAGTACCGGTTGCGGAAACAGGAGACTTTCTATGATATATCTTGATAACGCCGCCACCACACCCGTGCCCAAGGCGGTGGCCGACGCCATGTACGAGGTGCTGACGGCACACTTCGGCAACCCCTCCTCCCAATACCCCATCGGGCATGAGATGCAAAAAAGCGTGGAGGGGTGGCGCGGCATCGTCGCCGATGCGCTGGGCTGTAAGGCCGAGCAGCTGTACTTTACCTCCTGCGGCACGGAGAGCGACAACTGGGCGATAGAGGCGGCTCTGTGGCAGAACCGCCATAAGGGAAAGCACATCATCACCACAGCCGTGGAGCACAGTGCCGTTCTCGAGCCGTGCAAATGGCTGACACAGCAGGGCTATGAGGTGACATACCTCAAGCCCGACCGGGACGGCAATATCTCCGCATCGCAGGTCGCCAATGCGCTGCGGGAGGACACCGCGCTGGTGTCCGTCATGCTGGTGAACAACGAGACGGGCTGCGTCTTCCCCGTGCAGGAGATCGCCGCGCTGCTGCGGGAGAAAAGCTCCCCCGCCCTGCTGCACTGCGACGCGGTGCAGGGCTTTCTGAAGGTTCCGTGTGACCCGGAGGGCTGGGGCGTGGACATGATGAGCCTGTCCGCGCACAAGCTGGGCGGCCCCAAGGGGATCGGCGCGCTGTACATCGGCCGGCGGGTGCGAAGCCCCCGCCCGCTGCTGCCCGGCGGCGGGCAGGAGCACGGCCTGCGCTCCGGCACGGAGGCCACGGCGCAGATCGCAGGCTTCGCCAAGGCGGTGGAGCTGCGGCGCGAGCAGTATGACGAAAAAATCGCGCACATGGCGGCATTGAAGGACTACTGCCGCGAGAAGCTCCTGCAAACAGGCGGCGTGGTGTGTGTGGGCAGGGGCACGGCTCCGCATATCCTGTCGGTGTCGCTGGTGGGCTATCCGAGCGGCAACATCATCACCGATCTCGGCGCACAGGGGATATGTATCTCCGCAGGCTCCGCCTGTCATCAGGGAAAGGCGAGCCATGTCGTCTCCGCGCTGGGGCTGGACAAAAAAACGGCGGCGGGCGTGATACGCATTTCCTTTTCCCCCGACAACACCACCGCAGAGGTGGACGCGCTGTGCGACGCGCTGCGTAGCCACCGTGACAGCCGCTTTTCCATGCTGTAGGGCACTTTTTTATCTGACCGCCGTATTATCTCGCTTGGGAGGGAGGATCTTTCATGGAATACACCGCCGTTCCCCGCCGCAGCCGGCGCAAACGGCTGCCGCCGTTTCTGATGATGGCCGCTGCCGCCGTTATCTGCCTTGCGCTGCTGGCGGCGGTGGGGCTGTCCCTGCGCAGCCATCCCACCGAGCAGGAGGAGGAAGTCGATCCCCACGCAGGTCAGGTCTATATCAACGACGGCGCGAATATGGTGTGGCTGACGCCGCATGAGGGTGTGGAGACGGCCGACCTGTCCGCAGAGGATTTCCGCCGCGACGAGAACGAGGACGGTACGCCCGGTGAGCGCGTCCGCTATGTGGGGGCGGACTACGCCACGCGCTGGGGCATAGACGTGTCCAACCACCAGGGCAGCATCGACTGGGACGCGCTGAAGGAGCAGGGCATTGAGTTCGCGTACCTGCGCATCGGTCTGCGCGGCTACGGAGAGGCGGGGACGCTCTACACCGACCGCTCATTTGAGAGCTACTACGCCGGAGCGAAGGCCGCAGGGATCGATGTGGGCGTGTATATGTTCTCGCAGGCGACCTCGCTGCGGGAGGCCGCCGACGAAGCCCTCTACGCCCTGCGTCTGTTGGGCGGGCGGGAGCTTGACCTGCCCGTGTACTACGACTGGGAGAGCGTGCAGAGTGACGACTCCCGCACCGCCGACAACGACGATCTGCTGCTGACGGCGCAGGCACGCGCCTTCTGTGCGCTCATCAAGGCGGGAGGCTATGACGCGGGCGTGTACATGAACCGCCAGCAGGGGTACTACCGCTACGACCTGCGCTCGCTGACGGACTATAAGCTGTGGATTGCCGATTACGGCGACTACCCCGACTTCTACTACCGCTTCGATGTGTGGCAGTATGATGACGAGGCGACGATGGACGGCATTGGGCAGATCGTGGATCTGAATGTGGAATTCGTCCCGGTGGCATAAAACGAGATAAAAGAGCAAGGCTCTCGGCGATGCCGGGAGTCTTGCTCCTTGCTTTTTTATGTGCGGCGGTACTCCTTGGGCAGTCTGCCGTACTGCTCCTTGAACGCGGCGGTGAATTTGCTCTGACTCTCGTACCCCACCTGACGCGCCACCTCCGCCACGCTAAGATCGCCCTCGCGCAGAAGCCGGGCGGCTTCTTCCATGCGGTGCTCCTTGAGGTGGGCGGCCACGGAGCTGCCGTAGACATCCTTGAATACCTCCTTGAGCGTGGTAGGGTTGATGGGATACAGGCGGCACAGCTCCTCGATGGTGATGCGCTGCGCCAGATGTGCCAGCATGTAGTCGTGTATCTGCCGGATAAGCCGCACCTGCTCTGCCTCGGAACGCCAGCGCGGACAGGTCACATCCATGACCTGCTCGATAAACTCGTGCAGCAGCCGCGCCTGCGCGGTGTCGGCGGCGCGGTAGTAGACCTCCTTGCCCTCCCTGCGCACCACGAGCAGCCCGCCGCCTTGCAGCACGCGCAGGTGGTACGACACGGCGGGACAGGACATCTCCATCATCCCGGCAAGGCCGAGCACGCACTCCTCGCAGTGGCACAGCAGCCAGAAAATGCGGATGCGGTTCGCATCCGACAGCTGCTTGAATACGCCCTCCAAGCTCTGAAAGGTGTCGGCATTGTCGAGCAGCTCGCGGATAAAAAGCGCGTGATCCGCGCTCTCCTCCCGCAGGGCGGGCAGCGGCGTTTTTTCCATCGTATGGCCTCCTTTTTCGCCCGAACAGCAACGCTTTTCGCCCGCGTGGAAGGGAGTGACGAAAAGCCGTTGACAAGGGGTATCGTCCACATTATACTACCGCCGAAAGCATTAAACAACTACTTAATTTATCAGCGGTGAGCGGAAAGGAGATACCATGAAAAAGACATACAGCATCGAGGTCGATTGCGCCAACTGCGCCAATCTGATGGAGGAGGCCGCAGGGAAGACGGAGGGCGTGGCCTCCGCCGTGGTGAACTTCATGACGCAGAAGATGGTCGTGGAATTCGCCGATGGTGCGGATGCCAAGGCGACCATGAAGTCCGTGCTGAAGGCGTGCAAAAAGGTCGAGCCGGACTGCGAAATAGAGCTGTGAGCGCATCGGGCGCGGGTGATGGGTCATGACAAAGAAGCAAAAGAAAACGCTCCTGCGCATTATCGCCGCGGCGGTGATGACGGCGGGGCTGTATTTCCTGCCCGTGACGGGATGGGTGCGGCTGGGGCTGTATCTGGCGGTGTACCTCGTCATCGGCTATGACATTCTGCGCAAAGCGGGACGCGGCATCGCCAACGGGCAGGTGTTCGATGAGAACTTCCTGATGGCGGTGGCGACCGTCGGCGCGTTCGCACTGGCGATCTACGAGCGGAGCGGCGACTACAACGAGGCTATCGCCGTGATGCTGTTCTACCAGATTGGCGAGCTGTTCCAGAGCTGCGCCGTGGGCAAAAGCCGCAAAAATATCAGTGCGCTGATGGATATTCGGCCGGACTACGCCAATATCGAGAGGGACGGCGGTTTGGTGCAGACAGACCCCGACGAGGTGGCGGTCGGCACGGTGATCGTGGTGCAGCCCGGCGAGAAGGTGCCCATTGACGGAATCGTGACGGAGGGGAGCTCCACGCTGAACACCAGTGCGCTGACGGGAGAGAGCCTGCCCCGCGATGTCCGCGAGGGTGACGAAATCATCAGCGGCTGCATCAACATGACCGGCGTGCTGCGCATTAAAACCACAAAGCTGTTCGGCGAGTCCACGGTGTCCAAAATTCTGGAGCTGGTGGAGAGCTCCGGCACCCGCAAATCCCGCAGCGAGGCATTTATCGCAAGGTTTGCCCGCATCTACACCCCCGTGGTGTGCTACAGTGCGCTGGCTCTGGCCGTTATCCCGCCGTTGCTGCACCTGGCGGGCGGCATGGACGCGCAGTGGGAGCAGTGGATCTACCGCGCACTGGCGTTCTTAGTCACGAGCTGCCCCTGTGCGCTGGTGGTCAGCATCCCGCTCACCTTCTTTGCCGGTATCGGCGGCGCGAGCCACGAGGGTATTCTTATTAAGGGCTCGAATTATCTGGAAACGCTGTCGCAGGTGCGGACGGTGGTGTTCGACAAGACGGGTACGCTGACAAAGGGCGTATTTCAGGTGACTGCGGTACACCACAACGAAATGAGCGAGGACAAGCTGCTGGAGTACGCGGCGTTGGCGGAGTGCGCCTCCTCGCACCCCATCAGCAAGAGCTTGCAGCGCGCCTACGGCAAGACCATCGACCACCGGCGCGTGACGGACATTCAGGAGCTGGGCGGGCACGGCGTGACAGCCACGGTGGACGGGCACACCGTAGCCGTGGGCAACGATAAGCTGATGACGCAGCTCGGTATTGCGTACCACGACTGCCACAGCGTGGGAACGATCATCCACATGGCGGTGGACGGAGAGTACGCCGGACACATCGTCATCTCCGATGTGGTGAAGCCCAACGCCAAGGCCGCCATTGCCGCGCTGCACAGGGCGGGCGTGGAAAAAACCGTGATGCTCACCGGCGACGCCAAGCGCGTGGCGGACACGGTGGCATCGGAGCTGGGCGTGGATGAGGTACACAGCGAGCTGCTGCCGGACGGCAAGGTGTCGCAGCTGGAGACGCTGCTGCACGCGCAGAGCGGACGGGCAAGGCTGGCATTTGTGGGCGACGGCATCAACGATGCGCCGGTGCTGCGCCGCGCTGACATCGGCATCGCCATGGGTGCTATGGGCAGCGATGCCGCGATCGAGGCGGCGGACATCGTTCTCATGGATGACGAGCCGATGCAGATTGCCAAGGCGATACGCATTTCGCGCAAGTGTATCGGCATTGTGTACCAGAACATCGTGTTCGCGCTGGCGGTGAAGTTTGCGTGTCTGCTGCTGGTCGCCATCGGCGTTGCGGACATGTGGGCGGCCATCTTCGCCGATGTGGGCGTGATGGTGCTGGCGGTGCTGAACGCGATACGGGCACTGCGGGTGGAAAAGTGAATCATGCGGAAGCACTGCCGGCAGACAGGCTGAGACGGGCGGGGTAGAACCCCGCCCGTCTCAGTGTGTCGAAAACCCAATGACAGGCTTTTTCGACAGCCTCAAGCACCCCTCGGGGTGCTTTTTATGAAATCCCTGTATTTCAGAAGGTCAGGGTGTTCAGCGTGGGGATAAGGCTTGTGAGGCGTTCCGTGTAGAACGCAATCAGCCTGTCGCGATCCGGCTCGCTGCGGCGGATGGTGCGGCGCAGGAGGCGCATATAGCCAATGATCCTTGCCTTGTTCTCCACCTCGTCCAGCCGCGCCGCGTCCTCCGTGCCCAAATACATGGCCAGTGCCCTGCGCCAGAAGATGCCCGCCAGCTCGTGCGAGAAGCCGAGGAACCGCTGCGTCACCTCCGGGTCAAGCTCCGAGAAGCCGACAAAGGCGTTGAACATGGAGCCCAGCTCGAAAATCGGATGCCCCGTGCAGAGCGTGTCCATGTCGATGAGCAGTGCCTCGCCGTCGCGCACCATGACATTGTTGGGGTGATAATCGCCGTGCATCATGGTATGCCGCTCGGGGACGGCCTGCACCATGGCGTACAGCTTGTCGCCCAGCTCCTGCGGCAGATGGTCGCGGTCAAACGCCGCCCAGTCCAGTGCCACCTGCTTCATGTCGGGCAGGTCGCCGCCGTCCACCTCCGTGCCGTGGATTTGCTTGAGCATATCGACAAAATACTTGAGCGGCAGCTCCAGATGCTCGGGGTCGCTCTTGATGAGCTGGGAGAGCGAGGACGCAGACAGCAGCTCCATCACCGTGCCGTAGCTCTCGCCCACGCGGACGACATCGTAGGGTATCGCCGTGTTGATGCCCAGCACGAGTGCCTTGCGCGCCAGCTCGCGCTCGCGCTGTATCTCCGGCAGGGCATCGGGCTTGAAATAGACCTTTACGATCGTCTCGGCATCGTAGCGGTAGACGGCTCCGTTCGCGCCCTTGCCGATCATCTCGCAGCCGTCCACGCTGAGACGGCGGTACGCCTTTTTGACCGTCAGCATCTCCGTGAAGCCGGTCATCTCCAGTACCTCATAGACCTCGGAGGAGACATTGATCATGGCAAGCTCCGGCTCCTCCTTGCGCAGGCGCAGAATAACGCGCAGTCCCGCGCTGGAGATGTATTCGAGTGCGTCCGCGTCCAGCACCGTGTGCAGTCCCGTATGCTCCCTGCGTATCGCCTGAAGCTCCTCCTCCACGGCGGCGGCGTTGCCCGCGTCGATGCGCCCGCTGAGGTCGATGTAGAGAATATCCCCATCGGTGCGGAATGTCAATGGCTGTGTCATAGCGTTGTTCCCTCCTCAAAGACAATTCGTATCAGTGCGTCATATTCCCGCCACGCAAGGCTGCCCTCAAATTCGCGGGTCGCCTCGGCGATGGCGCGGTAATACCATGCGTGCTGCGCGGGGTCGGTCTGGTGAAAGTCCTGCCAGAGCGCGTCGCCCACCTGTGACCACTTCTGATAGATGGTGCGCATGTTGGCGAGCTTGTCGCCGAGGAAGATGAGCTTCGCGTCCCTGTCCGCCGTGGTTTGCAGGAGCGCGACAGCCTCCTCCTTGCGCTGCCGCCAGCTCTGCTCCGGCGGGATTTCGCGCCGCTTGTTCTCCGTCTCCGCCGCGACAAGCTCCGCCACGCGGGAGCCGAACTGCGCGGCTATCTCGTCAAGGGTGACGGGCGTGTCCTCCACCACATCGTGGAGCACCGCAGCGGCAATGACCTCCTGCTTATCCGTCAGCGAGCCGACGATAGCCGCCGCCTCCATGGGGTGGACGATGTACGGGGTGTCGGAGCTCTTGCGGCGCATCCCGTCATGCGCGTTCACGGCAAAAATGATTGCCCTGCTTACCAATTCCATCATTTTTTCTCCCCTTCAGATAGCCTTATCCGATGAGCGTCCGCCCGCTCATTTTGCAGAAAACGGCGAACAGCGCGGTGAGCACCAGCGATGTGAGAATGGCTATGAGCCGATTCTTTTTCTTCTGCTGTATGCCGAAGCTCATCAGGAAAATCGAGGCGGCGCAGACGATACCGCTCAGAAGGTGGTGCGGGAAGTCGAGTATCGCCTGTGCGAAATAGTGTACGCCGAGCACCGCCTGTATCGTATTGCCCAGTCCGAGAATCACCGCGCCGAGCATATTCTGCTTCTTGCAGTAGTAGGCGATAAAGCCGCCCGGCAGCGTCAGAAAGGTCATGGGCAGCCAGATTGAGCCGTAATAGTACCACGCCATATCCGGCGCAAGCGTTCCGAGAAAAACCTCTGTGGCGTACACCAGCGGCTGGCTGAGCAGAAAGAACACGAAGCACTTGAGCATGGCCTCCCAGCTTTTGCGGCAATTCACCACGATGATGACCGCGAAGATGACCCACCACTCGTACGATATGCCGATGTCCTGCAAGGAGGTGTCCTTCAGGGCATCAAACGACATGACCGCGCCGGTGTAGATGCCCGTAACTGCGGCAAAAAGGAACACGGTGAGCCAGCGCATGTTCAGTTGTCCGTACAATCGCTTCATTTCTGTTTTTTCCCCTTATCGGACGGCTCCGTGAGCGCACCGCACAGCCTGCGCAGTGCCACGCGACACCTGAGCCACGCGAGGGCATCCCGCGCAGTGTAGGCCGTTACCGTTATATCTCTGCCGCTCTGCTCCGCCACCAGAAGCACGGGAAGTGCCATGCGGTATTGAAACAGGCAGACCTGTGCCTGCGGCTCGCTCTCCAGACGGACGAGCCGTCCCAGCGCTTTCAGCACGCTCTCCAGCTTTTCCCGCGTCATGCCCGCCGAGGGCGTGCAGCTGCGGCTTCTGTGCGTCATGCCGCCGAAGTGCATCGCACCCCAGCCCGTAGAAAGCCCCTGAAAGCGCGGCAGGGTGTTTTGTATCCCCGTCGGGAGCACCGTCAGGCTGCCGTCCGCTTCGCATATATACTGCCCCAGCAGTATACGGCGCAGCTCCTTTGTCCTCTCGTCCATCGTCATACCCCCGCCGTTGCCGGCACGGGGGAGAGCGACGCCGCCGTTTGCAGCAGAAGCTCCTGCGATGCGCCCTCCGTCAGTGCGCAGAGGACATAGGCGCGCCCCTCCCAGTCGTTCCAGAACAGCGTCTGTCCCGCCTGCGTGGTGCAGAGCGTGCCCCAGTAATAGTCGCCCACGGCGGTCTGGGAGAGCGATACCGCGTCGGAGGCGGTATAGCACAGCCAGATCAGCGTGTTCGTGGAGTAGCTTTTGGTGATGAGAAGATCCCATTCCTTTTCGCCCGCCATCACCCGCAGCTCGGCACAGTCCTTTTCACCCTCGCCGTACCAGCCCTCCACGGCGGCACATTCCAGAACGCGCACGGACTGCGGGAAGCTCAGCTCCCCCACCAGTGCCGTGACCTCGGCCATGTTTGGTATCTGCTCCGCCGTAAGGGTAAAGCTGCCTGCCGCGCAGTCGGTCACGGTCACGGACAAATCGTCCGCCACCGCCACGGAGAGGCGGAAGCCGTAATCGTGCGCGGTATCGTAGAGCAGCAGCTCCGTCTCGCCCTCGGCAAGCCCCGTCAGACGGCAGGTGCAGCCCTCCTCACCATAGCTCGGCCCCTCCACGGAGAGGTACGCGCTGTCATACGACAGTGCCCGCCACTCGTACAGCTCGCCGCCGCTGTCCAGATAGACCTCGCGGCTGCCGTCGTCCGCCGTGTACCAGAGGCAGGAGGGCTTGCCCTCCTCCCCCGCGCTTCCTGCGGCGGGATACTCCTTGTAGCTCGTGTCTATGACCGTCAGCTTGCCCTTTTCCGAGGTGCCCAACACCAGCTCGATGCGGAAGCTCGCGTCATACGGCGCGGTATCGCGGCGGCAGGCAAGGCGCACCACGCCCGCCGCGCCGCTCCCCGTGATGGAGAACACCGTACCCTTTTCGCTGCCGCCGACCACGGCCTCCACCGTCAGGGCACTGCTCTGCGCGTCCTCGCAGACCCACGACCAGCCCTCCTGCGGCAGGTTTTCAACGGTCAGGCGAAGCGTGTCGCTGCCCTTATTTTTCCAGCTGTACGGATGGGCGGAGCCGCTCCCCGCGCTTGTGCTTCCGCACGCCGTCAGCAGCAGTGCCGCCGCAGACAGCATTAGCAGCAGTATCCGTCTTTTTTTCACGGGATCGCCTCCTGTTCTATCCTTACGCCGTCGTCTCCGTCGATGCGGAGGTATCCGTCTCAGACGATGCCGCATACTTCGGTTCGACGGCAAATTCCATCACGGCCTGCACCGAGGAGTCCTCGCTGCTTATGACGGTCACACGGTAGTATACTTCCGTACCCGTGCCGGAGGAATACTCGTTTGTCGCCTTGAAGGTCAGCGTACCATCGCTATCGCTCTTTGTGACTACGCCTGTCGCGGCAGAGGTAAAGTCGTCCCTGAACTTCTCCACGCTGTAGGTAAAGCCCTTGGTGGAGCCTGTGACCGTCGGCTTGATCACGACCTCCTGTCCGCTTTCGACAAGCTGACGCTTCGTCTCGCCGCTGGCCACAACGATCGTCTCTGCCGTTGCAGCACCGGGGGGCGTTGTCGTGGCGGTAAGCGTCACCTGCACGGCGGATGTCTGCGGCGTGCGCATGATCTGATTGCTCTGTCCCGCCGTGAGCTTCACGGCGTTGTTGAACACGGTGCTGCCCGCGACATACTCGCCGCTGCCGCTGCTGTCCGTCTCGTAGCGCGTGACTACCGCCGAGGCGACACCCACGCCGCTGCGTGTGGTCGGACCCGTGCCGCGGATGCGGATGCCCGTGACCTCCTTGACATTCGACTCGTTGAAGGTCAGCTCCGCAACGCTGCCGGCGCGCAGCTCCGTCACGCTCTGCTCCGTCAGGTAGACGGCAGAGGACTCATACTCCCGCTCGTACACATCGTTCGTGGTGGTATAGAGCAGGGACACCGCAACATCCTCCGTCCCCTGAATCAGCTGCATTGTCGCCATGTCACCGGCAAAGTACAGCGTCACCGTCTGGCGGGACTGCGCACTCTCGACCTGATTGCTCGTCGGCGCACGGCTCACGCCGCGGCTGTCGGCGGCGGCATCACAGCCGGAGAAGTTGATATAGTAGGAGTTGATGACCACGCCGGAGCGCACCTGCTGCACCACAGCATAGTCCAGCATCACCTGCCCCGTGGCGTTCAGATCATCGAATGCGGCGTAGAGCTCCAGCTTGTTCAGCGTGCTGATGCCGGAGGCGGGGACGCCCGTGGCGTAGAATATCGGCTTGCCGTTGTTCTCGCCCAGCGTCATTGTCGTCTCGATGCGGTTGAAGCCGTTGTAGACGCGGCTGTACTGCGCGCCCGCCTTCATCGTCACGCCACTGAGCGAGGACGAGGCCGCCGTTTGCAGCGGGTAGACATAGATGTTCAGCGTGTCATCCGACGAGGTCGGCTGCCGTGTGGTGACGGAGCTGATAATATTCTGCGCGGACTGCGACCACTTGATGTTGTTCTCCGTGAAGTCGATGTTGATGGTCTGCATCTGGTTGATCGGCAGGTTTATGCTGTACGCCTTTTCGCCGGAGCTCGTGCTGCTGCAAAGCTGCTCCGTCTCCTTCGTATAGAGCCACTGGTACTCATTCTCCGTATTGATGATGCGCCGTCCGCCGCTGCCCGCGAGGGAGACATACATGTTCTCGATGTTCCATGTGGTCTGCGTCTTGCTGCGCACCTCCAGCGTCACGCGGAGTATCTGCGCCACATCCTCGATGGCCAGATTGAAGCGGTCTGTCTTTCCGGCGCGGAACATGAAGCTCGGGTCGCTCTCCGTGCCGCCCGGCCACAGGTATTGCCCGATGACCTCCGACTGTCCCGACTTGCGCTCCTGCCCTGCGTAGGCGTACATCGCCTCCACCAGATTGTAGCTGGCGGTCTTGAGTGCGCCGTTGCTGTTGTAGTATTCCACGATGGCGTTCACCTGGCCGACAAACTGCGGATCGACCGTGTTTGTGTTGGCGGAGGTATTGTACGCGCCCGTGGTGATGGCGAACTCCAGATTCACGGCGTAGGTGCTCGCCTCGACCTGATAGGTCTTTACGATGTCCGCCTCGGAACGACCCTTGCTGTCGCCGTTCGAGCCGTCGGCATCGTCATCCTTATAGTTGATGTCAATCCAGCCCACATTGCTGATAACCCACTGGCGGGAAACGGCCTCGCTGCTCTGCTTCTTGACGCAGATGGAGTCGATCTTCAGCTTATCGAAGACATCGCTGCTGTCTGCGGTGTCCTCGGGGAGTATCTTGACCGCCGTCAGCTCGCCCATGTCGCGGTTGGTGCTGATGGTGAACTGCTCGGTATAGCCGCTGCGGAAGCCGTCGGACGCAAGCTGCTGGTTGGCGAGGACATAGGCACTCTTGCCGTCCTCGAACACGAGCTGGAAGAAAAACTGGTTCTTCGAGCCGCAGTTGCCCTCACCGCCGACGGAGGTCTGGTCATCGCCCACCTCCACGGCCACGGTGTAGCTGTACCGCGCCTTGGCAAACCGCGCTAAGGACTGCGCCGTCTCGTAGGTCATGGAGTAGCGGGAGTCGGACCAGTCGCCCGCATCGGTGTCCACCGTGGCGGTGTCATCGGAATTGAACTCTATGGTGGTGGCGTCCTGCCCGCCGTCCACCAGCACCGACTGGTTCAACCCAAGGAGCTTTTTGCCCGAATAGTCGCGGTAATAGGTGCGGTCGGAGGTCTCCGTGCCGTCCGTGACGGTCTTCCACTCGCCTCGGAGTGTTCCCAGCTCGTCGAGCTTATACAGCTCGATACCCTTCATCTGCCAGTCGTCCGTGCCGCCCCTGACGAGGAGCTTCGCACCGGTGAATTTATCCACATCCTTCAGCGACACCAGGAAGCACAGCGTTCCGCCGCTCTTCACTCCGGCGCGGTACATGAAGCCCGTGCTCACGCCCGGCCATTCGCCGTAATACTGCGTCACCGCGTCCGAGACATCGATGGTCTCGCTGCTCTGCGCCTTTCCGCTCAGATCGGTATAGCTCAGGGCTATGGCAATATTACCCGTTGTACCGGCCAACTCGGATTCGTCCGTATTGAGGACAACGAGGTAGCGATCCGCATTGTCCGCCGGCAGCAGTCTCGCGCCGTCGGAATACGCCTGTAGGGTGATCTCCGTACCGCTGCTGCCCTTGGCGACCGGGCGTATCGTCATCCCGGCGGCGGACGGTGCGCGGTAATAGCTCTCCGGCGTACCGTTGAAGGTAACCTGAAGCATCGTATCGGCGACCGTGTGCGAAACACTCGCGCTCGCCGTGTTGTAGACGGAAAAGCCGATAATGCTCAGCAGGTCGGTCGTCACGCCCTCCGTCCCGTCGGGCGCAACGGTGCGATTCTGCGCCGAAGCGTCCGTGCTGCTGTGCGTCACGGTGATGCCTGCGGCGGCCTTGGCCGCCTCCGTCCCGTAGACGATGCGGACGGTCTCCACGCTCTGCACATCCGGCAGCTCCGCCTTCACCGCCAGTGTCTGCCCGTCCTGCGCAAGGCCGGAGACCATCTGATCCTGCGAAATGCCGTTTTCAAGGGCGTAGCCCACTGCGGAGGCCATCATGGGCACGGCGGCCTCGCGCAGCGCACCGTAGATGTCCCGATAGCGCAGGACGATGGCCGCGCACTCGTCGAAATCGGACGCGGCAATGGATTTTGCCGTATTGTTGCCCATGGCTCGGATACCCGCGCCGTAGGTGTCGGCAATGTCGATGCGCAGTATGCGCCCATCGGTCTTCGTGGAGTAGCTTTCGTTTACCTGCTGGAGCACTCCGTCACCGCCGCCGCTGGCGGTGATGCGGAACATTTTGTCCGTCGTCCAGCTGAAGGTGTGCGATTTGTCCATCTGCGCCACCAGCGTACCGTCAAAGTCGGCGTACTGCTTGTTGGTGAGGTAGCCGTAGGGCTTCATGCCCCGGACGGCGGACACCTGATAAACGCGCAGTGCCTGACAGTGCCAGCTTCCTCCGCTGCTCGTTGTGCCGGCGGTCGTCTGGCGGTCGGGATCATCGTCACTCGTGCTGCCGGAGACCGTTGTCTGCCGGTCGCACATCAGCATCTCCACACTCTGGATGCTCTTGACGCGCTTGAGCGGCTGGAAAAAGTAGGTATCCGTTGCGTAGGACTGGAAGCCTACGGTGACGGGAGCGGCGGCAACGCCCAGCTTCGTATACATGGTCAGTATACGGTTATTCGTCTTGACGCTCTCGCTGCCCACACTGTTCGCCCAGCTCACCGAATCCTGCAAGGCGTTCTCGCCGGGGAAGATAAGGTGGCTGCGGGTATAGCCGTCCGTGTCCGTGTAGGTGATCTTGAAATACAGTATCTCGTCGGCAAGGCTGCCCGACGCGCTCACCGTGCCCGTGCTGATTTGCAGGGCATAGGTGTTGTCGGTCAGGCTTCCGCTCAGATCGCCGTAGGTCGCCGCCTCCGCCCGCTGCGGCAGCACTATCCCGCCGGACAGCAGCAGTGCCGCCGCCAGCAGAAGCGCGGCAAAACGGTTCGCGCCCCGCGCAAAGGCTCTGCGCGGTTTCCCTGTTCGATTGTCCTTCGTTTTGCGCATCGTGCATCCTCCCTACGCTTGGCTGAGACGGTTTTCTCCTTACTCGATGGTCAGAAGTCCCACGAAGCCGGTCATCTCAAAAACCTCCATGACCATCTTGCGTACATGGGTCAGCGTCAGCGTGCCGTTTTTCTTCACCATCGCCATATAAAGCCGCTTGATAATGCGCAGTCCCGCACTGGAGATGTACTCCAACCCCTCCATATTCAGGACGATTTTGTCAAAGCGTTCCGCTGTTTGCAGGAATATCGTCTCCACCTCCGGCGAGGTAATGGTATCCAGACGGCCTTCCAGCAGCAGCTCGCCCTCCTGTCCGCGGTTTATGAGTTTAACATTCATCATTCTGCTCCTTTTCCCTTATATCCGCCGCGCTGCTTACGGTTGTACCGCATCAGATCGTCCAGCGTAATGTCTACCACCGTTTCCTCGAACATCTCCATCGTCTCTATCGGCGTCGGCAGGTCGAAGTCACCGATATTGGCCTGTAGGAACGCCACAATATCCATTCCGGCGTCCGCCGAGAAGTCCTGCTCATCATCGGTGCCGCCGTAGGCCGTCTCCTCCTCGTAGGCAGGCTCGCTCTCCGCCGCCGGTGCGTACAGCTCCTCGGCGGGAGCCGTCTCGACACGCTCCGCCTCGGTGGGCACTTCGTCGGCGGCCGCCGCTTCGACCGGCGTTTCCTCGGCGGGCAGCGTCTCGACAGGCGTTTCCTCGGGGAATACCGCCTCGGCAGGCTCGGCCGTGACGGGCATCGGCTCGACGGCAGGTGTCTCCTCTGCCTGCGGCGCAGTCGGAGCCTGCGCCACCGGCGCGGGTTCGGGCGCGGGCGTGGTCTGCGGTGCGGGCGCGGCAGACATATCCTTTATCCGCGCATCCACTGCGGCATCCACGCTGCGCTGTATCTCACGCAGCAGTGCATCGTAGCTGAAGCGGCTGAGCAGCTCGGCAATCGCGCTCTCCGCGCTCGCGGGTGCGGCCTGTGCGGGGCTCTGCCGTACGGGGGGCTGCACGGGTGCGGCCTGCGCGGAAGCCTCCTGCATACGCACCTCCTGCGAGGGGGCTGTCTCCTCCTCGAAGGTGAAGCTCACGGCGGGCTTGGCCGCCTTGTGCATTGCCGCCTCGCTCTCCTCGTCCGTTTCGACAAAGGTAACGGCGTGGCGCGTCTGCGCGGTCTGCGCGGCGGTACTCTCCTCCTCGCCCCAACGCTTGCGCCTGCTCTCCAGATACAGCTCGCGGCTCTCGCCGGCGACCTCCTCCCAGACCTGCGCACCCTCCTCGCCGGAGAAGTACCGGCTCTGGAAGCCGCTGTCGTGGAACATGGCGACCACATCCTTGGGCACCTCCACGCGGAAGGTCGAGCGGCTGGTGGGGCTCATGACGGTGAATGCCTGTCCTCGCGGAGCCGTGGTGATCTGCTCCTGCTCGACCTCGTTGATGCCGCCCGCCTTTTCATAGAGCTTGCAGAGATCCTGAATGTCGTTGGGCGCAAGCGAGAAGATAAAGCTGTACTGACAGGCGTTGATAATCGCCGTGGACTTGCGGGCGATCTCCTCGCTGCCCACGAAGTCCTTGATATTCTGCGTGATGACGATCTGCATACCGTTGTACTTACGGATACGCTTTGCCAGCTGGAACATGAAGTCCAGCGCGACGGGGAACTTGGTGTCAATAAAGACATGCGCCTCGTCGATCACCACCACGATCTTGCGGCGCAGGCCGTAGCGCGTGTTGTAATCGCGGTTTTTGATAATCTCATTGTCGATGTATTTCAGCACCAGCAGCATCTGCGCGTTGGCGATGGTGCTGTTGCGGTTGGAGATCAGGC
>CAVDXW010000003.1:0-57556 GCA_963613145.1 Bacteroidaceae bacterium
CTCGAAACGGAAAACTGCTCGTCCACCGCCTGCATGAAATCCAGAAAGACCTTGAAGTTTCTGTTTCGCTGCTCCAGCAGCTCCGGCGTGTGGTAGGGCGAGTTATAAAAGGTCCAGTAAAAGATCGTGCGGTCGGCGTCCGCCATCAGGTAACTCCAGTAGGCCATCCACAAAAGCCAGCAGAGATTGTCAAAGTTCTCTGCATCCTTTATGTCGGAGGGCATACCCTTGAGCATTTTCGTCATCATGGTGGAAACCTCGGTGTCGATCTCCATGAAGCAGGAGGTCAGCAGCTCGTCCTTGTTCCTGTAGTGCTCATACACCGTCGGCGCACTGATGCCTGTCTCCGCCGTCAGCTTGGGATAGCTGAAATTCTCCATGCCGCCCACAGCCACAAGGTGGCGCGTTGCCCGCATGATGAGCGGCCTGAGCTGCTCCGGCGTTCTGTGTGCTGCCATACGCTTGCCTCCTCCGTTCAATTCCTAAAGTCTGTTATCCGCGATTCCTGTCCGCTTTTGGGCGCAGTTATCCCTATTTTCAAAGTGGAACAAGTATAACACCCCCCCCCCGCAAAAAATCAAGCCCTCTTTCGACTTTTTTCACAATTTTTCTCCGTTTTGCCCCGGTGTGGTAAAGGACTTTAGCGCACCGGCTCCGCCGCCCAAAGGGAATGGATAGATAAAGCCGGCGCAGGGAATACTTTCCAATTTTATTCCGCCGACCTACAACGCTATATGACCCGCGCCCTCGTTTTTCAAAAAATCGAGGGTGCTTTTTTGCGCCCTTTTTGAAAAAGGGTTCAATGGGGCAGAGGGCATTTCGCGGAGTTTTGAAGAAACGGCGATAGGCGTAGTGCGGAGTTGCTTAGAGCAAGATTCTACCACGCTGCCAAAATCTGCCCACAAGTAATACTGATAAAGAGTATAAAGATAGGATTCAGACAGAAAAAGGAGAGATGCGCCGTCGCTGCGGTCAGTATCAGAGTGTTTTTCTTTCCGAAAATCAGTATGCAATTCTTGACGATTTGGGCGCAGAACGAAACACAAGCTACGGCAAAGAGCGAGTTTTTGATGTGGTCAACCGCCGGACGCTGACAGGAAAGCCGCTGATTATTACGACAAACATTGCCTTGTCGGTTATGCAGAAAGCTGCCGACCTCGATGACCGCTGCATTTATGACCGCATTTTGGAAGTGTGCGTTCCCGTCCTTTTTGACGGCGAGAATTTCCGCAAGGGCAACGCTGCTGAAAATCTCAAAAAGGCGGCTCAAATCCTTGACCTCTGATACTCATATCAGACAAGCCTATCCGCATAAAATGGAACATCGCACAGCCCGCGAAGGGGGGAACAGCTATAGAAATAATTGTCCATTATCCCGAAACACCCGAAAAGCAGGCGTTATTTAATGCTCGTGTGGCAAAATTCCACGCTGAATATGTGGCGCAGTATATCGAAAAGCTGAATTGCCCCACAGAGCAAAAGCTAAAATTGATTGATGCAATCGCAAAAACTATTCTTGACGGTTGCGAGGAAGATAAAAAGAAATAACCGCCTCTGACGAAACAGAAACAGGCAAGGCAGACACCCTTTTGTGAGTAATCTGCCTTGCCTGTTTTTTGCTATATTTTCAGTCTAACGGCTTATATTCTGTAACAGCCTTTAGATACGCTTCGGGGTTGCCGTTCAATATAAGGCCGGCATATTCAAGCGGCGCATTGTAAATAAATTTTACCTCTCCCGATATGTTTTGTACCATTAAGTAGGCGTGTCTGCCTAAGCGGCGGAAAACACGCCATTTTTCATCGGATGGAGCTTGATTTGCGTCGTATGCTCCAAAAGAAGCCGCTATGTTAGCATAGCATTCTCAATACACCTGCTGGCGTAGGTCGCAAGGCGGATGCCCTTGTCGGGACGGAAGGTGTTCACGGCCTTGATAAGCCCGATGGTGCCGATGGAGATGAGATCCTCCTGGTCGGCGGACTGGGTGTAGTATTTCTTCAGAATGTGCGAGACGAGCCGCAGATTGTGCTCCACCAGCAGGTTCCGCGCCTCCAGATCACCGGCGGCGCACCGCTCCAGATACTCCCGCTCCTTCTCTGCACTCAGTGGCTTGGGGAACGAGCCTGCGGCGGAGCCGGAGAGCCGCAGGGACAAAAACAGGCTGTTGCATAGCAGCAGCAGCGCGGCGGACAGCATATACGCATCGCTCCTTTCGCACTACCCTATGCGCTGCGGGAATGTCCGTATACGGAAAGAAAGGGGAGACCGCGCCGCGGTCTCCCCGATTATTCCTCTGTATCCTGCTCGTCCGGCGCGATTGGCTCGTTGTCGCCGAAGGCAATGGCATTTTTCCCGTATTTCCGCCGTATGGCATCCATTGTGCTTTCCAATTTCTCCTGCCGACGGCTCTGCTCCTGCGCCGCGCCGCCCAGCAGGTCGAGCTGCCGGTAGGAATCCGCACTCTCCGTCACATACAGGGCGGTGACGGTCATGGCGCGTACAGGGGTGGGCGGCTTCCATATCCGTGCGGCCAGCTCCGCCGCCGTGCGGTGGATGTCCCGCATCAGGTGGGTGGGCGCGTCCAGCCGCACCTGACGGCTGACGGTGTGGAACGCGGCATCCTTTATCGCCACGCTGACGCCTCCGGCATACATACCCTGCCGCCGCAGCCGTGTGGCCACGCTGTCGCAAAGGGGCATCAGCCCGGTGCGTATCTGCTCCCAGCGCACAAGGTTCTGCGGAAAGGTGGTGCCGTTGCCCACGGACTTCACCGGCTCCGTCTCGTGCCGTGGCCTCACGGGACTTTTGTCCAGACCGTTGGCGTACTGCCAGAGCTGGTATCCCATTTTGCCCAGCAGTCGTTCCGGCAGTGCGGGATCGCATACGGCCAGCTGCCCGATGGTTTCTATGCCGTATTTTTTCAGCGTATCCGTGGCGGCGCGTCCTGCGAACAGCATCTCCCCCAGCGGCAGAGGCCACACCGTGTCGCGCCAGCCGTCCGGCGGTATCACCGTGGTGGCATCCGGCTTTTTCAGGTCGCTGCCCAGCTTGGCAAACACCTTATTGAAGGATACGCCCACGCTGAGCGTCAGCCCCGTTTCCTCGCGTACCGTGGCACGGATACGGTCGGCCAATGCCCTTGCGCTGCCGCCGAACAGGTGCAGGCTGCCGGTCACATCCAGCCAGCTCTCGTCGATGCCGAACGGCTCCACCAGATCGGTGAAGCGGTCGTATATCCCGTTGACCTGACGGGAATAGTGCCGGTACAGCTCGTGGTGCGGCGGCAGCAGCACCAGCGCGGGACATTTTTTCCTGGCCTGCCATACCGTCTCCGCCGTTTTTACGCCGAAAGCCTTCGCAGGCTCGTTTTTGGCGAGGATGATGCCGTGGCGGGAATCGGGGTCGCCGCACACCGCCACGGGCATCTCCCACAGCGCGGGCTTGTCCAGCAGCTCCACCGAGGCAAAAAAGCAGTTCAGGTCGCAGTGCAGTATCACCCGCTCCGCCATGACAGACACCATCCTTTTAGCAGTCTTTAATACCCGATGCTTCTGTTGACCAGCCGTGCGGGGGTTTCACCCCGGCCGTACCGCTCCAGATCCTCGCAGAACAGCTCTACATTGCGGTCGCGGGTGTAGCCGAGGCTCATCTGGCCGGAGATATGCGGCGTGATGAGCAGGTTTTTCGCCGTCCACGCGGGGTTGCCCTGCGGCAGCGGCTCCTTTTCAAACACATCGAGTGCCGCGCCCGCGATGCGTCCTGTGTTCAGCGCGTCCACCAGTGCCGTCTGGTCGATGGCACTGCCGCGCCCCACATTGACAACATACGCCGTTTGCGGAAGCAGGGCGATGCGCTCGGCGGAGAGTATGCCCTTTGTCTCACCCGTGGCGGGCAGAGCCAGTGCCAGAATGTCGGTGTCGGGCAGGAGTGCGTCCAGTTCATCATTGGTATGTATCTCGTCAAAGGCGGGATCGGCGGGCTTCTTCGTGCGGCGCACACCGCGAATACGCTCTGCGCCGAGTGCCTTGGCGCGGCGGGCAAACTCCGTCCCGATGTCGCCCGTGCCGATCACGGTGATCGTGCTGCCCATGATGGAGCGCATGGGCATTACCTTGCCCCAGCGAAGTGCCGACTGGTCGGCACAGTAGGTGAGTGCGTGGCGCAGCAGCATGAGCGTCACCATGATCATGTGCTCGGCGATGGTCACACCGTATGCGCCGGAGGAGTTGGACAGCATGACATCCGAGGAGGGGTAGAGACTGCCGTCCAGATAGGCATCTACGCCGGCGAAGCTGCCGCAGAACCATTTCAGCTTGACGAAGGACTTCAGCTCCTCCGGCTTGGGCATACCGTAGACGACCTCATATTCGCCGCGCTTCTCCATGGGGACGGTCTGCGGGGCTATATAGTAGTCCACGGTGAAGCCGTATTTGGCGGCGGCATCGTTGATGCGCTGCCGGTGCTTCGGCTCGGTGAAGTTGTCATAGACCGCGATTTTTCTCATTTTCTGTATACCTCCAACAATTTCTCGGCGCACCGCATCCCGTCGGCGGCGGCGGACAGTATGCCTCCGGCATAGCCTGCGCCCTCGCCGCAGGGGTGGATGCCCCGTATACTTGCTTCAAAATTCTCGTCCCGCACCAGCCGCACAGGGGAGGACGAGCGCGTCTCCACGCCCGTCAGCAGGGCATCCGGGTGGTCGTAGCCCTTCAGCTTGTGCCCCAGCAGCGGCAGAGCAAGCGTCAGTGCGTCCGCGATAAAGGCGGGCAGACACCGCCGCAGGTCGGTATAGACCACGCCGGGGCGGTAGCTGGGCAGAACGAGCCCCGCTGCGGCGGAGGGACGGCACAGGAGAAAATCCTCCACGCGCTGGCAGGGGGCGCGATACCCGCCCGTCAGGGCAAAGGCGGCGGCCTCGACCTTCCGCTGGAGCTGTATGCCCGCGAGCGGATGCGCGGAGGGCATGTCCTCCGATGTGACATTCACCAGCAGCGCACCGTTGATATTCCCGCCGTTGCGGGCGTATGCGCTCATGCCGTTGGTGACGGTATGCCCCGCCTCGGACGCGGCGGCCACGACCTGCCCGCCGGGGCAGACGCAGAAGCTGAACGCACTGCGGCCGTTGGGCAGATGGCAGGAGAGCTTATAGGTGCTCGGCGGCAGAGAGGGGTGTCCCGCAAGCGTGCGGTATTGGGCGGCGTTGATGTCCGCCTGACGGTGCTCGATACGGACACCCATGGCAAAGGGCTTTTGCTCCATGTGCAGTCCCGTGCGGTACAGCATTTCAAAGGTATCCCGCGCACTGTGCCCCAACGCTAAAACGACCTGCCGTGCGGGAAGCTTATACGGCGTATTGCCCTGCCGTACCGTTACGGCGCACACCGCGCCGTCCTGCACGGTGAGGCTCTCCAGCCGTGCGCCGAAGCGGACGTCCGCGCCCGCCTCCGTTAGCTCCCGCCGCAGATTTTTAAGCGCAAGGTGCAGCTTATCCGTGCCCGCGTGGGGCTTGCCATCGGTGAGGATGCTCTCCGGCACACCGCAGCGCACCAGCGTCTCCATAATGTACCTGTGGCGAATATCCCGTGTGCCGGTGTTCAGCTTCCCGTCGGAGAACGCACCCGCACCGCCCTCGCCGAACTGCACATTGCTCTCCGTGTCCAGTGCACCGTCGTCCCAAAATCGCCCCACATCTGACTGCCGCTGTTCTACCGGCTGCCCTCGCTCCAATAGAATAGGCTGTGCGCCGCATTTGGCCAGCACCAGCGCGGCGAACAGTCCCGCAGGCCCCGCGCCCACCACGACGGGGCGCACGGACGGCGGCGCGATGGGGGAGGGGAGCGTGTAGATCTCCGGCCTGTAGGCGGAAACGCGCCTGTCGCGGCAGCGGCGCAGTACCTGCGCCTCGTTTTTGACCTCTGCCGCCACGGTATATACGAATGTCAGCCCCTCCCGCGCATCGATGGCGCGCCGCAGCACGCGGCAGGACAGTACATCGCCCACGGGCAGGCACAGTATTTTGGCGCATTTGCCCCGCAGCAGCTCCTCGCTGTCATCGGGCAGCAGCCTGATCTGATCTATCCGCAGCACCCTTGTGCCCTCCGTTCAAAAAAAGTTCACGGTTTTATCTGAAATCTTAAAGGTAGAATTAAGAAAACCGAGTATGCTGTAAAGCAGAAAGAGAAAAACAGCTTCTCTGAAGCAGATACCTCTTCATGTCTGCTTCCTCCATCATACCACGCTTTCCCCCGCAGAACAAGATGGGAACGCGATCCTTATACGAAACTATATCAAAGGAGGCAACGAATATGTATAACGACGAATTCAACAACAACGATATGTACCGCTTTACCAACCGCGAGGTGCCCCATGACGACTATGTTCCCGCACCCCGTCAGGAGAGCACCCACACCGCCCCAGTGAGGAAGCAGGGCTTCTTCCGCAGGACATGGGTGAAGGTCACCTCACTGGTGCTGGCGTGCGCGCTGGTCGGCGGCGCGGCGGGCTACGGCGGCGCGGCACTGGCCAGGAGCACAGGCTCCGCTACCGCCATTAACGAGAGTGAGCGCACCGTCACCGCCGTGCAGGTCAAGAAGGTGGACGGCCAGACGAAGATGCAGCCCGCCGAGGTCTATGCCGCCACGGTGAACTCCACCGTCTCCATTAACACGACCTCGACCTCCGGCACGAATGTGTTCGGGCAGACCACGCAGACCGCTTCGAGCGGCAGCGGCTTCATCATCACCGCAGACGGCTATATCGTCACCAACTACCATGTCGTCAGCGGAGCCAACACCATCAATGTCACACTGTACAACGGCGATACCTATGACGCGACGCTTATCGGCGGCGACAGCGACTACGATGTCGCGGTGCTGAAAATCAACGCGACGGGGCTTACGCCCGTGACGCTGGGCGACAGTGCCGATGTGAATGTGGGCGACACCGTGCTGGCCATCGGTAATCCGCTGGGTGAGCTGACCTTCTCCATGAGTCAGGGCATCGTGTCGAGCTGTAACCGCGCCATCAATGTGGACGGTACGCCGTTCAACATGATTCAGGTGGACTGCTCCATTAACCCAGGCAACTCCGGCGGCCCGCTGATGAACCTCTACGGTGAGGTGGTGGGCATCGTGTCCGCCAAGTATTCCACCTATTCCTCCACCAGCGTGGAGGGGCTGGGCTTCGCCATCCCCATCAGTGATGTGAAGTCCATCATCACCGACATTATGGAAAACGGCGCGGTGACGAACAAGGCGTATATGGCCGTTACCCTCGGCACGATGAATGCGCAGCTTGCCGCACAGTTTGGCTTTGACATCGATCAGGGCGTGTTCGTCTACTCCGTGGTCTCCGGCGGTGCCGGCGACAAGGCGGGACTCCGTCTTGGCGATGTCATCACCAAGATGGACGACACCGCAATCACCAGCCGGCAGGATCTGTCCGCCGCGCTCAAGAGCTATCGCGCAGGGGACACCGCTACGCTGACGGTCTACCGCAGCGGCAGCTATATCACCACCGAAATCACCTTTGACCAGCAGCCGCAGATCACCGGCAGCGAAACGGAGGACACCTCCTCGCAGAGCGGCGGTAACGGCAGCGGCGGCTACAACGGCGGCCAGATGCCGGACAACTGGCAGGAGTTCTACAACTACTTCTTCGGCAATCGCGGCTGATAAAAAGCAATGCTATTCCCGCGGTGCGGCTCACCGCCGCACCGTGATCCCCAAACTTCTTCATTTTCATTTTCTCCTTTTTCCCCCATCCGTCCCCGCCGGTCTACCCCTCCGGCGGGGACAACCTTTGCGCATCGGCGCGGCGGGAAAATCTCTATTGTAATTCACGGCAAAGTAGTATATAATATCCCATATTATTATGCATACCATTTCCGCAGAAAGGAAGTTCGCTATGATAAAAGTCCCCACCGAAAACGGCGAGATCACCATCAGCGACGCCGTGTTTACCACCATCACCGGCGCGGCGGCCACCAACTGCTTCGGCGTCAAGGGCATGGCGCAGCGCAGCATGACGGACGGGCTGGTGCATCTCCTGCGTCCCGAGGCGATGAGCAAGGGCGTAAAGGTCACCTACAACGACGACGGCACGGTGTCCATCGAGCTGCACATTGTCGTGGAAAACGGCGTGAACATCGCCACAGTCTGCCGCTCCATCATGGGCGAGGTAAAATATGTGGTCAATCTCAACACCGGCGTTACCGTCAAGGCGGTGAATGTCTGCGTGGATTCCGTCACCGTGTGACGCGCCCGGAAGGAGAAAAGAAATGACAGATAGGATCAGCGGCGGCACTTTCAAGCAGATGGTCGCTTTCGGTGCCGCCTGCATCACCATGCAGAAGCAGACCATCAACGATTTGAATGTATTTCCGGTGCCCGACGGGGACACCGGCACGAATATGTCCCTGACCATCCAGACGGCGGTGAACGAGCTGCGCCGCACCGAGCCCGCCACCGTGGACGAGGCCGCGAAGATCGCTGCGTCCGGCCTGCTGCGCGGTGCGCGGGGGAACTCCGGCGTGATACTCTCTCTGCTGTTCCGCGGCATGAGCAAGGTGTTCAAGGGACACGGTGAGGCGGACGGCGCACTGCTGGCCGAGGCCATGCAGGAGGGCGTCAGCACCGCCTACGGTGCGGTGATGAAGCCCGCCGAGGGCACTGTACTTACCGTATCCCGTCTGGCGGCACAAAGAGCACTGGAGGCAGCGGGAGAGAAGAACGATGCCGAGTTCGTTTTGCAGGAGGCCATAAAGACCGGCTATACCACGCTGGCGGAGACGATAGAGATGAACCCCGTGCTGAAAAAGGCGGGCGTGGTGGATGCGGGCGGCAAGGGCTACCTCATCATTTTGGAGGGTATGCTCCGCGCCCTGCGCGGCGAGGCCGTCCCCGAGGTGGAGGAGCAGGCGGAGGAAAAGGCCGACTTTGCCGCCCTTGGTGACGAGGACATCACCTTCGCGTTTGACACGGTGTTCATCGTCCGCAAGACCTCCGACAGACCGCTGGACGGCCTGCGGGCGTACTTGGGCAGCATCGGCGACAGTCTCGTCATCGGCGAGGACGACGAGTCCTTCAAGGTGCATGTCCACACCGACACGCCCGGTGACGCGCTGAACGAGGCGCAGAAGTACGGTACGCTGGAGCTTGCCAAGATCGAAAATATGCGCACACAGGCAGCTGACCTGGCGGCGGGGCGCAGGGCGCAGTCCACCGACGATCTGGATGCCGTTGAGGAGGAGCTGGAAAAGGGTGAGTGCGGCGTTGCCGCGCCGGAAAAGCGATACGGCTTTCTGGCGGTCTGCGCCGGTGAGGGGCTTGCGGAGGTATTCCGCGACCTGACCGTGGATCGCATCGTCTCCGGCGGGCAGACCATGAATCCCTCCACCGAGGCTATCTTGCAGGAGGTCAATCGCACTCCCAGCGAGATCGTGTTCGTCCTGCCCAACAACAAGAATATCATCATGGCGGCGCAGCAGTGCGTGGGGCTGACCGAGAAACAGGTCATCGTCGTGCCCACGGCAACCGTGCCGCAGGGTATCTCCGCGATGATGGCGGTCGATCCCGACAACGACGACCCACAGGCAATTCTGACGGCGATGACCGAGGCCGCTGCCAATGTCACCACTGCGCAGATCACCTACGCCGCCCGCAACTCCGATTTCGACGGCTTTGCCATCAACGAGGGCGACTATCTGGCTCTGTGCGACGGCAAGCTGCTGGGTACTGACCGCAGTCTCGACACGCTGCTGGAAAAGCTGGCGCGTGTCGCCGCCGACAAGGGCGCGGAGTTTATCACCGTCTACTCCGGCGAGGGCGTCACCGAGGAGGATTCCGCACGTGCCGCCGCCCTGTTCGAGACCGTCTGCCCCGATGCGGAGGTGACGGCTCTGCCCGGCGGCCAGCCCGTGTACTACTACATTGTGGCGATAGAGTGAAAACAAATCGTATAATTCGGCAAAAAAATCACCCTGTGTTTTCACAGGGCGATTTTTGTTAGTTTACATAACACACGCATTCTGTTCCCAAGCTCTTGACTTTTTCATCTCCCCGTGGTAAAAAAGTAGGGACGCGTAGCGCACAGTGTGCCTGCGAAGCGTATCGCCATCGGGCGGTGCGCTTTCTTTTTTTAGGAGGAAAAGGCAATGCCAAAAAACAAAACACAGGGGATCATTTTCGGGCTGGTCATGGCCTACACCATGGCCTTCGGTATGGAGATCTACAACAGCGCCATCCTACAGGGGATACATTTGCAATCCGGCGGCTTTACCAACCTGACCTACGCCGTGGTAGGCAGGGCGGCGGGCGAAACGCTGTACATGGGGCTGCTGGCGTTTGCCGTGTCGGAGCTGTGGGGAAATCGCATAGGGGCAAGGCTGGCGGCGCGGCTCTGCGATGCGGGCAGGGACAACCCGTTTTTCTGCCGCCTGCTGCGGCAGGGCTGCACGGTGCTGGTCATGTGCCCGTCCATGTCCCTGCTGGCCACGATACTTTTCACCGTCATCCTGGGCGGCGTGTCGCCGCTGGAGCTGCCCGTCAAGTGGTTCGGCACGGTGATGAAGAACATCCCGATGGCGTTCTTCTGGAATATGTTCGCCGCCGCACCGTTCACGGGTGTGCTGTGCGGAAGGCTGTTTCGCCGATGAGGGAGATACTGCGCCTCAATCCCTTTCTTGGCTCGAAAAAAGACAATAAATGCGGTCTGCCCCCTGTCTGACGGGCAGACCGTATTTATTGTCTTTTTTCTATGAAATTGATAGCTTACGGTAATATTTTAGCAGAAAACACAGCGGAATGTCATGGGCTTTCTACACAAAAACAGAACGCCGTGCAATGATTCCTCTGCGCGGAGACGGCAAAAAAGATTTTATGTAAACCAAATACCTCCTATATCTGCCGACATTTACATTGATTTTACATTAGGATGATTTTCCCCTTTACACGCTACACCTACAATGAGAGCGTACACAGGAGATATCCGAAATAAAAAGGAAACGAGGTAATACGAAATGAAGAAGCTTATTGCACTTGTGCTGGCCGCTGTGCTGGCTCTCGGCCTGACGGCGTGCGGCAGCAGCACCGATGGCAGCGATACGAATACGCAGGACACGGGCAGCACCGCCGTCTCCGGCACGGTGTCCACCGATGGCTCGACCTCCATGGAGAAGGTCATCGGCGCGCTGAGCGAATCCTACATGGCGCAGAACAGCGGCGTGACCGTCACCTATAACCCCACGGGATCCGGCTCCGGCATCACCGCCGTGCAGGAGGGCACCTGCGACATCGGCCTCTCCTCCCGCGCCCTGAAGGACGAGGAGAAGGCCGCCGGTCTGACGGAGACGGTGCTGGCGTATGACGGCATTGCCATCATCGTCCATCCCGACAACCCCGTCAGCGACCTGACGATCGAGCAGCTTGCCAAGCTGTACACGGGCGAGATTACCAACTGGAAGGAGGTCGGCGGCAACGACGCCGAGGTCGTGCTCATCGGTCGCGAGGCCGCCAGCGGCACACGCGACGGCTTCGAGAGCATCACGGGCACGGCGGACAAGTGCCGGTACCGTCAGGAGCTGACCTCCACGGGCGATGTCATCACCGCCGTGAGCCAGAACCCCGATGCCATCGGCTATGCCTCTCTTGCCTCCGTCAAGGACAGCGTGAAGGCTCTGAGCGTGGGTGGCGTGACCCCCGGTGAGGAGACCGTAAAGGACGGCAGCTACGCCGTGCAGCGTCCCTTTGTGCTGGTGACGGTGGAGGGCAAGGAGCTGTCCGCTGCGGCGCAGGCGTTCTTTGACTACATGACCTCCGCGGACGCGGCGAGCATCATTGCCAAGGCGGGCGCGGTAGCCGCCAACTGAAAGTAAGGCGTGGGCAGGGGCGACATCCGCAGGGGTGCCGCCTTATCCCCCGTCCTCGGAGGAAAGCGTATGAGAGCAAAACGATTTACGGAAAATGCCATACACGGCTTCTTTCTGCTGATGGGACTGGTGACGGTGGGCTGCGTGCTGCTGATCTCGGTATATCTCATTGTCTCCGGCCTGCCCGCCATACGGGAGATCGGCCTGACGAGGTTCCTGTTCGGTGCGGTGTGGAGCTCCAACAGTGAGCCGCCGCAGTTCGGCATCCTGCCCTTTATCCTCACCAGCATTTACGGCACGGCGGGCGCAATCGTGCTGGGCGTGCCGATCGGCTTCATGACCGCCGTATTTCTGGCGAAGATGGCACCGCCCGGGCTGAAGGCGGCGGTGTCCTCGGCGGTGAGCCTGCTGGCAGGTATCCCCTCCGTGGTATACGGCCTTGTGGGTATGCTGGTGCTCGTGCCGGGCATACGAAGGATTTTTGGCATCCCCGACGGCTCGGGACTGCTGGCGGCCATCCTCGTGCTGGCCGTGATGATCCTGCCGTCCATCATCCATGTGGCCATGACCGCGCTGGAGGCCGTGCCGCGTGAGTATGAGGACGCGTCGCTGGCACTGGGTGCGACGGCAACGGAGACATGGTTCCGTGTCTCCGTTCCCGCCGCCAAAAGCGGTATCGCGGCGGCGGTGGTGCTGGGTGTGGGACGCGCCATCGGCGAGGCCATGGCGGTGATGATGGTATCGGGCAATGTGCCGAACATGCCGAGCCTGTTCCAGAGCGTGCGGTTTTTGACCACCGCCGTGGCCAGCGAAATGGGCTACGCGGCAGCGGGCTTGCAGCGGCAGGCGTTGTTCTCCATCGCGCTGGTGCTGTTCCTGTTCATCATGCTCATCAACGCCGCGCTGAATTTCTTCCTCAAGCGCAGTAAGGAGAAGTGACCATGGACAAGACGAATTTTACTGCACGGCGCAGGGCGTGGGGCGTGATGATGCGGGGGCTGATGCTGCTGTGCGCCGTGCTGACCTGTGCGCTGGCGGTGTTTCTCATCGGCTATGTGCTTGTCAAGGGCGTGCCCCACCTGAGCTGGGAGCTGCTGAGCACCAGGCCGAGCTATCTGGAGGGCACGATCGGCATTCTGCCCGACATCATCAGCACCGTCTGCATGGTGCTGACCACGCTGGCCGTGGTGCTGCCGCTGGGCGTGTGCGCGGCGGTGTATCTGACGGAGTACGCCGCCAACAAAAGGCTGGTGGCGGCCATCGAATACGCCGCCGAAACGCTCTCAGGCATCCCCTCCATCATCTACGGGCTGGTGGGACAGATGTTCTTCTGCCAGCTCCTTGGCATGAAGAAATCCCTGCTGGCGGGAGCCATGACGCTGGTCATCATGAACCTGCCGACCATCATGCGCACGACGCAGGAGAGCCTCAAGACTGTGCCGCAGAGCTATCGCGAGGGTGCGTTTGGCTTGGGCGCGGGGCGGTGGCGCACCGTTCGCACGGTGGTGCTGCCCGGCTGCGTGGACGGCGTGATCACCGGCTGCATTCTGGCGGTGGGGCGCATACTGGGCGAGACGGCGGCACTGCTGTATACGGCGGGCTTTGCCCACACGCTGTACGGCAGTCTGGCAGAGACGCTGGAGAGCTCGGGAGCTACGCTTTCGGTGGCACTGTATGTCTACGCCAAGGAGCAGGGCGAGTTTGATGTCGCCTTCGCCATTGCCGCCATACTGATGGCACTTGCTCTGCTGATCGACCTTGCCGCCGCGCTGACCGGCCATTACTTCAAGAAACGGAGGAGCCTATGAGCGATATTTTCACCGTGAACGACCTGAATCTGTGGTACGGCAAGGCGCAGGCACTGCACCATGTCAGCCTCGCCGTGCCGGAGGGCAGCATCACCGCCCTCATCGGGCCGTCGGGCTGCGGCAAGTCCACCTTTCTCAAGACGCTTGACCGCATGAACGACCTCGTCCCCACCGTCAGGGTGGAGGGGCAGGTGCTCTACAGGGGGCGGGACATCTACGCCGCCGGCGTGGATGTGAACGCCCTGCGCCGCGAGGTGGGCATGGTGTTCCAGAAGCCCAACCCCTTCCCCATGAGCATTTACGACAATGTGGCCTACGGACCGCGCACTCACGGTGTGCGCAATAAGGCAAAGCTGGACGAGCTGGTGGAAAAGTCCCTGCGCGGCGCGGCGATATGGGATGAGGTAAGGGACAGACTGAAGAAGAACGCCCTCGGACTGTCCGGCGGGCAGCAGCAGCGGCTGTGCATTGCCCGTGCGCTGGCGGTGGAGCCGACGGTGCTGTTGATGGACGAGCCGACCTCGGCACTCGACCCCATATCCACTTCAAAGATAGAGGAGCTTGCCACGGAGCTGAAAAAGAGGTACACTATCATCATCGTAACGCACAACATGCAGCAGGCATTGCGTATCTCCGACCGCACGGCGTTCTTCCTGCTGGGAGAGCTGGTGGAGTACGGCGACACGGAGACGATGTTCTCCACGCCCGCCGAAAAGCGCACAGAGGACTATATTACGGGGAGGTTCGGATAATGCGGAGCCGGTTTGACGAGCAATTGGCACAGCTCCACCGCGAGCTGATCGAGATGGGCGCGCTGTGTGAGGAGGTCATTGCGCTGTCCTCGCAGGCGTTGACGCAGGGCAGCACTGCACTGGCAGAGAAGGTCGCACCGCTGGATCACGAGATCGACTGCAAGGAGCGGGACATCGAAAACCTCTGCCTGCGGCTTTTGCTACAGCAGCAGCCCGTAGCGGGCGACCTGCGGCAAATATCCGCCGCGCTGAAGATGATTACAGACATGGAGCGTGTGGGCGATCAGGCGGACGACATTGCAGAGATCATTCTCAGCCGCGGCGGACGCGGGCTGGACGCGGACGAGACGCTGCGCGACATGGCACGCGCCACCGTTTGCATGGTCAGCGGCAGTGTGGACGCCTATGTGAAGCAGGATGTGCGTATGGCGGAGGAGGTCATCGCCGCCGACGATGTGGTGGACGGCTATTTCGACCGGATCAAGGCGCAGCTCATCGAGCGCATCGCCCGCGGCGAGCTTGACGGCGAGGGAACGCTTGACCTTTT
This sequence comes from Bacteroidaceae bacterium, assembly GCA_963613145.1. Classification (GTDB taxonomy): domain Bacteria; phylum Bacillota; class Clostridia; order Oscillospirales; family Oscillospiraceae; genus Vescimonas. The sequence goes on from CAVDXW010000003.1 coordinate 14,974, forward strand.
GATGATCGCGAAGTATTATGAGCGTATAGGCGATCACGCAACCAATATCGCCGAGTGGGTGGAGTTCTCCGTCACCGGCGTACACAAGACAGAGGTCACTTAATGAATTTCAGGAGGACAGCCACATGATCTGGTGTGTGGAGGACGATGCCAGTATCCGCGATATCGAGCTGTACGCCCTGCGCTCTGCGGGGCTGGAGGCGGAGGGCTTTGCCGACGGCGACAGCTTTTGGCAGGCACTGCGCACACGCCGCCCCGAGCTGGTGGTGCTGGATGTGATGCTGCCGGGCATCGACGGCACGGAGCTGCTGCGCAGGATACGCAGCACGCCCGCCCTGCGGCAGCTGCCCGTTATCATGGCAACCGCCAGGGGCGCGGAGTACGACCGCGTACAGTCGCTCGACAGCGGGGCGGACGACTATCTGGTCAAGCCGTTCAGCGTCATCGAGCTGGTATCCCGTGTGCGGGCGGTGCTGCGGCGGTGTCAGCCCGCGCAGGAGGATGCCGTGCTGCGCTGCGGCGCGGTGGCACTGGATACGCGGGAGCATTCGGTGCTCTGCGGCGGCGAGCGGGTGGAGCTGACCTACAAGGAGTACGAGCTGCTGCACCTGTTCCTGCGGCATGTCGGCACGGCGTTCACCCGCGACCGATTGATGGAGCTGGTGTGGGGCACGGACTACTGCGGCGAGAGCCGCACGGTGGATATGCACATCCGCACCCTGCGGCAGAAGCTGGGCAGCGAGGGCGCACACATCCGCACCATACGGAATGTAGGCTACCGCTGGGAGGACAGCATATGACGAAAAAAATATTCCGCTCCACCGTGGCGGTGGGGCTGGCGGTGCTGCTGGCCAGTCTGGTCATCATTATGGGTGCGCTGTACGGCTACTTCGGTCGAGTGCAGGAGCGGCAGCTGCGCGATGAGCTGGATATAGCCGCCGCAGCAATGGCGCAGGGCGGCGGCACGGCATATCTGGAGCAGCTGGGCGCGAGCGAGGACTACCGCATCACATGGCTGCGGGCGGACGGCACGGTGCTCTATGACACACGCTCGGACGCATCGGGCATGGAGAACCACGCACAGCGTCAGGAGGTGCAGGACGCGCTCCGATACGGCACGGGCGAATCGGGGCGGTACAGCTCCACATTGCTGGAGAAAATGCTCTACTACGCGCAGCGGCTGCCGGACGGCACGGTGCTGCGCCTCTCCGCCGCCCGTGTGACGGTAGGTGTGCTGCTGCTGAGCATGCTGCCCGCCATATTGCTGGTTATCGGCGCGGCACTGGTGCTGTCGGCGGTGCTGGCAGGGCGCGTGTCGCGGCGCATCGTGGAACCGCTGAACCGCTTGGATTTAGAGCACCCCCTGCAAAACGAGGCGTATGAGGAGCTTTCCCCCCTGCTGCGGCGGCTGGAGCATCAGCGGAGGCAGATCGACGACCAGCTCCGCTCCCTGCGGCAGAGGGCACAGGAATTTGCGCAGATTACCGACAGTATGTCGGAGGGGCTGGTGCTGGTGGACAACAGCGGCACGATACTGAGCATCAATCCGGCGGCCTGCGCCGTGTTCGACACGGACGGGGGCTGCGTGGGGAAGCCGCTTCTGACGGTCGAGCGCGACACCGCCGTCAGCCACGCGCTGCGGGACGCGATGGAAACGGGACACAGCGAGACGCGCATGGAGCGCGGCGGCAGGGAGTACCAATTTGACATGACGCGCATCGAGGTGAGCGGCGAGAGCGCAGGCGCGGTGCTGCTGACCTTCGATGTGACGGAGCAGGCGTTCGCCGAGCGGAACCGACGCGAGTTTACCGCTAATGTCTCCCATGAGCTGAAAACGCCCTTACAGGGCATTATCGGCAGTGCGGAGCTGCTGGAAAACGGCATGGTGCAGCCCGAGGACATACCGCGCTTCGTGGGGCATATCCGCAGCGAGGCGCAGCGGCTGGTGACGCTGGTCAACGACATCCTCCGCCTGTCTGAGCTGGACGAGGGCAGCGCACTGCCCACCGAGCCGGTGGAGCTGCTGACCCTCTGCCGCGACACCGCAAAATCGCTGGCAGCGGCAGCGGAGAAGCACGGTGTCACCATAAGCGTTGACGGCGAGGAGGTCACGGTCACGGGTGTGCGGCGGCTTCTGACCGAGATTTTCGCCAACCTGTGCGACAACGCCGTCAAGTACAACCGTGAGGGCGGCAGCGTCACCGTGCAGGTCGCCCGTCAGGGCGGCTACGCGGTGGTGAGGGTGGCAGACACGGGCATCGGCATCCCTGCCGAGCACCAGAGCCGCGTGTTTGAGCGGTTCTACCGCGTGGACAAGAGCCACTCCAAGGCCTCCGGCGGCACGGGGCTGGGGCTGTCCATCGTGAAGCACGCCGTGCGCTACCACAACGGCAGTGTGGAAGTACACAGTACGGTCGGCGTGGGCACGACCTTCACCGTGCGGCTGCCCTTGGAATAGGCAAAAAGATAAAAACCTCTTTGCTGCGCGGCATCACCGCTTACAGCTCCGCGCAGAGGGTGGCGGCCATGACGGCCTTGATGGTGTGCATACGGTTTTCCGCCTCGTCGAAGACGATGGAGGCAGGGCTTTCAAAGACCTCGTCCGTAACCTCAAGGGCGGAGAGGCCGTACTTTTCGTGTATCTGCCGCCCGATGCCGGTGCCGAGGTCGTGGAAGGCGGGCAGGCAGTGCATGAACCTGCAGTGCGTCGGAGCCAGTGCCATGACCTTGGCGTTGACCTGATAGGGCAGCAGGTCGTTGATGCGCTGCTGCCAGACATCATCCGCCTCGCCCATGGAGACCCAGACATCGGTGTAGAGCACATCGGCGTTCTGCACGGCGGCGGCAACATCACTCTCAAACTCCAGCACCGCGCCGGTCTCGGCGGCTATCTTTTGGCAGGTGTCGATGAGTGCCTTGTCGGGAAAATACGCCTGCGGCGCACAGGCCACAAAGTGCATACCCATCTTGGCGCAGCCGACCATGAGGGAGTTGCCCATGTTGTAGCGTGCATCACCCATGTAGACGAGCTTCTTGCCCTTGAGATCGCCGAGATGCTCCTGAACGGTCAGGAAATCGGCGAGTATCTGCGTGGGATGGAATTCGTTGGTCAGGCCGTTCCAGACGGGAACGCCCGCGTATTTTGCCAGCTCCTCCACGATGGGCTGTCCGAAGCCGCGGTACTCGATGCCGTCAAACATCCGCCCCAGAACGCGGGCGGTGTCGGCAATGGACTCCTTCTTCCCGATCTGGGAGCCGGAGGGGTCGAGGTAGACGGGATGCATACCGAGGTCGGCGGCGGCGACCTCGAAGGCGCAGCGTGTGCGTGTGGAGGTCTTTTCAAAAATCAGGGCAATGCTCTTGCCCGTGCAGAGCCTGTGGGCAACGCCCGCCTTTTTCTCCGCCTTGAGCTTGGCGGCAAGGGTGAGCAGGGCGGAAATCTCCGCCGGAGTGAAGTCCAACAGCTTGAGAAAATTTTTCTGATAAAACGGATTCATAATGTCCTCCTAAATCGTCACAGTACCTTGGCAAGGAATGATTGCAGGCGTTCGCACTTCGGTGCGCCGAATATTTCGGCGGGCGTACCCTCCTCGGCGATAACACCGCCGTCCAGAAAGACCACGCGGTTGGATACCTCGCGAGCAAAGCCCATCTCGTGCGTCACGACCACCATGGTCATACCGCTTTTGGCCAGCTCCTTCATGACATCCAGCACCTCGCCCACCATCTCGGGGTCGAGGGCGGAGGTCGGCTCGTCAAAGAGCATCACATCCGGCTCCATGCACAGTGCCCGCACGATGGCCACGCGCTGCTTCTGCCCGCCGGAGAGCTGCACGGGGCGGGCGGAGGCCCGGTCTGCCAGTCCCACACGGTCCAACAGCTCCATCGCCTTTTTCTCCGCGTCCGCCTTCGATACTTTCTTGAGCATCATCGGCGCACAGGTCAGGTTGTCCAGCACCGTCATATGGGGAAAGAGGTTGAACTGCTGAAAGACCATGCCCATCTTCTGGCGGTGGAGGTTGATGTCCAGCTTACGGTCGGTCAGCTCACAGCCCTCAAAGCGGATGCTGCCGGAGGTAGGCGTTTCCAGCAGGTTCAGGCAGCGCAGAAAGGTGGACTTTCCCGAGCCGGAGGGGCCGATGATGCAGACCACATCGCCCTTTTCAATGTCGAGGCTCACGCCCCGCAGCACCTGCAAGTCGCCATAGGACTTGCACAGGTCAGTTACGGCGATCACTGCGCGCCAGCCTCCTTTCAAACGCCTTGAGCAGGCGGCTCAGCACCACGACAAGGATGAGGTAGGTCGCGGCGACGATGAGCAGGGGATTCACCGCATCGTAGGTGTTGTTGCGGACAAGGTTGCCCGCCCGCGTCAGGTCAACGACCGCCACATAGCCCGCCACGGCAGTCTCCTTCAAAAGGGCGATAAGCTCGTTGCCGATGGCGGGAAGGATATAGCGCAGTGCCTGCGGGAATATAATCCTGCGCATGGCTTGCAGCTTGGACATACCGAGGCTGCGCCCGGCCTCCATCTGCCCGTAGTCCACGGAGTTGATGCCGCCGCGGATGAGCTCCGCCATATACGCGCCGGAGTTGATGCCGAAGGTCAGGATGCCTACGGTGATACCCTCCGCGCTGCTGAGCAGGATGAAGTAGAAGATCAGCAGCAGCACGACCACCGGCACGCCGCGGATAACCGTCACATACAGGTCGCACAGCCGCGCCAGCGGCTGAAGCGCGGGAACCTCCTCGGAGCAGTATTTGATCACGGCAATGAGCGTACCGATGACCACGCCGATGACCAGTGCGCCGAGGGTGATGACGACGGTGTTGCCGAAGCCTTCCACCATCAGCTTCCAGTATTGCGTTTCAATGAATGTTTCGTTCAGCTTTTGCAGCCAATCGGTAATAATCGTCATGCAAACGCCTCCTCTCTGGGAAAGGGGGACAGGGGGGTCAGCCCCTGTCCCCTGTTTGATTTGTCGTGGGTCAGGAATTGGCGGGGGAGGTGTAGGGAGCTTCGTACTTGGCGAAGATGTCGGCAATCGTGCCGTCCGCCACCAGCTCGTTGAGGATGGTGTTGACCTCGGCCACCAGATCCTCGCTGCCGAAGGCAAAGGCGAAGGCGTAGGGCTCGGTGGTCATGGCCTCGTCAAGAATAACGAGCTGGTCGCCGTCCTCGGCGTTATAGACCTTCACCATGTCGGCGGCGGTCAGGTCGTCGATGACCCATGCATCGACCTTGCCGCTTGTCAGTGCCGCCTGCGCGTCGCTGTTGGCGGCAAAGGAGCTGACCTCATAGCCGTTTTCCATGCAGAAGCTCTCGGCGGTGGTGCCGGTCTGGACGGAGATCTTCTTGCCCTCAAGGTCGGCCTTGCCGGTGATTTCGCTGCCCTCGGTGACTACGATGGCCTGTGCCGCAAGGCAGTAGGGGTCGGTGAACAGGACATTCTTCTGCCGCTTTTCGGTGATGGAGATGCCGGACACGCCCACATCGAACTTTCCGGCCTGTACGCCGGGGAGCACGGAATCGAAGTCCATCTGGTTGATTTCAAGGCTCACACCCAGCTTCTCGCACACGAGGTTGAGGATGTCGATCTCGATGCCGCTGACCGCGCCGTCCTCGCCCAAGGACTCAAAGGGCGGGAAGTCGGGGCTGGTGGCGATAGAGAGCTTGCCCGCCTTCTGTACGCTCGCCAGTGTCGTCCCGGATTTTTCTCCGCAGCCGGCCAGCAGTGTGCAGAGCATCAGTGCCGCCAGCAAAAATGCCGTAAGCTTTTTCATTTTCAAAATTCTCCTTTCAAGAGGCATTGTTTTACATATTCAATCTGTTCGCGCACCGTTGCCGGCCCGCCCGTGCTCGTGCGCTTTTCCACGCACGCCGTCAGGTCGATGGCCTCATACACATCGGCACCGAAGAGGTCGCTGTATTTTTGATAGGTTTCGAGGGGCAGCTCCTCCAGCACTGCGCCGGAGCGCACGCAGTCGCCGATGATGGTACCCGAAATTTTATACGCGCTGCGGAACGGCAGCCCCTTGCGCACCAAGTAGTCGGCGAGGTCGGTGGCGTTGATGAAGCCGCGCTGCGCCGCCCGCTTCATAACCTCCGGCTTGGCGGTCATGGTCTCGATCATGCCCGTCATCACCCGCAGGCAGAGGGAGGCGGTGTCGCAGGCATCGAACACGCCCTCCTTGTCCTCCTGCATATCCTTGTTGTAGGCCATGGGCAGACCCTTGAGCATGGTCAGAAGTCCCATCAGGTCGCCGTAGACGCGCCCCGTCTTGCCGCGGATCAGCTCCGCCATGTCGGAGTTTTTCTTCTGCGGCATGATGGACGAACCCGTTGTGTACGCATCGTCCAGCTCCACAAAGCCGAACTCCCAGCTCGTCCAGAGAATCAGCTCCTCGGACAGGCGCGACAGGTGCATCATCAGGATGGAGAGTGTACCCAGCAGCTCCGCGCAGAAGTCGCGGTCGGATACGCCGTCCAGCGAGTTCATGCAGATGCCGTCAAAGCCGAGGGACTGCGCCTCCAATCGCCGGTCGGTGGGATAGGTTGTCCCCGCCAGCGCACAGCAGCCGATGGGACTGCGGTTCATGCGGCGGCGGCAGTCGGCGAGGCGGCTTTTGTCGCGCAGGAGCATCATCGCATAGGCCAGCAGGTGATGCCCGAAGGTGATGGGCTGCGCCCGCTGCAAATGTGTGTAGCCGGGCATGATGGCATCGGCGTATTCCCCGGCGCGGCGCGTCAGTGCCTCGATGAGATCTGTACACTGCTGCGAGAAGGTGTCGCACTGCTCACGCAGGTACATACGCAGATCCAGTGCCACCTGATCGTTTCGGCTGCGGGCGGTGTGCAGCTTCTTGCCCACATCGCCCAGCCGCTGCGTCAGCACCTGCTCAACGAACATGTGGATATCCTCACAGGTGGGGTCAATGGCAAGTGCGCCGCTCTCCAACTCGTCCAGAACACCCTGCAAGCCGTCGATCAGCGCGTCGGCATCGGCCTGCGGCAGAATACCTGTGGCACCGAGCATGGCGGCGTGCGCCATGCTGCCCGTGATGTCCTGCCGCGCCATGCGGCAGTCCACGCCGATGGAGGAATTGAGCTCATCGGCCAGTGTGTCCGTCTGTCCGGCGGTTCGCCCTGCCCACATCTTTGCCACGCCGTGTCACCGTCCCTTCATGTGCTTGCGCCCGTTCAGGAGAGCTTGCCCTGCTCGCGCAGTGCCTCCACCTGCGTCGGCAGACCCCAGATGTTGATGAAGCCCTCCGCCTGCGCCTGATTGTAATCGCTCTCGCCGAAGGTGACGAGATTCTCGCTGTACAGGGAGTAGGGGCTGGTCGTGCCGGCGGGGATGATGTTGCCCTTGTAGAGCTTCAGCTTGACCGTGCCGGTCACCAGCTTGTTCGACTCCTCGGCAAAGGCCAGCAGCGCGTTGGTCAGAGGGGAGTACCACTTGCCGTTGTAGATCTGGTCGGCGAGGGTGACGGCCAGCTTCTTCTTCTCGTGCAGGGTGTCCTTGTCCACGGTCAGCATCTCCAGCTGCTCATGGGCGAAGTAGAGAATGGAGCCGCCGGGCGTCTCGTACACGCCTCTGTCCTTCATGCCGATAAGACGGTTTTCCACGATGTCGATGATGCCGATACCGTTGGCGCCGCCCAGCGCGTTGAGCTTTTCGATGATCTTGCTGGCCTTGAGCTTCTCGCCGTTGAGTGCCACCGGCGCACCGGCCTCGAAGTCGATGGTGACATAGGTCGGCTTGTCGGGAGCCTGGAAGGGGGACACGCCCATCTCAAGGAAGCCCGGCTTGTCGTAATCCGGCTCGTTGGCGGGATCCTCCAGATCCAGACCCTCGTGGCTCAGATGCCACAGGTTCTTGTCCTTGGAGTAGTTCGTCTCGCGGCTGATCTTCAGCGGCACATGGTGCGCCTCGGCGTAGTCGATCTCCTCCTCGCGGGACTTGATGTCCCACTCACGCCACGGGGCGATGATCTTCATGCCCGGCGCAAAACGCTTGATAGCCAGCTCGAAACGCACCTGATCGTTGCCCTTGCCGGTCGCGCCGTGGGCGATGGCATCCGCGCCCTCGGCGAGGGCGATCTCCGCCAGCTTCTTGCCGATGACGGGTCTGGCAAACGCCGTGCCCAGCAGGTAGGTTTCATACTTGGCATCCATCTTCATGGCGGGGATGATAACATCGTCCACCATCTCGTCCACAAGGTTGGCGATGATGAGCTTGCTCGCGCCGGTCTTGATGGCCTTCTCCTCCAGCCCGTCCAGCTCGTCGCCCTGTCCCACATCCGCGGCCACGGCGATGATCTCGGGGTCGTTGTAGTTCTCCTTCAGCCACGGGATAATGACCGAGGTGTCCAGTCCGCCGGAATATGCCAGCACGATCTTTTTAATTTCATTTTTATTCATATCCGTTTCCTCCATTTCATGCAGACGGCATGTATATTTATGCGCTTATTATACGCATAAATTCGCATTTGTCAAGTGAATATTCATGAATTATTCATAATTTTCGAATTTTATACCGTCTGCACAATTCCCGCCGCTCTCCTGCCTGTCACGCGGTCAAATTGCATAATTATCCGATATGCGCAGTGAAAAAGGGTATAATTACCCGCCGCGCAAAAAAAGAAAGCCCTCACAGGCTTTCTTTTTTTGCATCGCTTCACGCCGTCTCCTGCGGCTTTTTCAATGCGACGATGACACCGGCGGTGATGAGCACCGCGCCGATGACGCTCATGGCGGTGATCTGCTCGCCCAGCAGAAGGTAGCCCACCAGCAGCGTTACAAACGGGGAGGCATACAGGTAGTTATTGGTGATGACCACGCCCAGCCGCTGGAAGGCGATGTTCCAGATGGCGAAGCACACGGCGTTGCCGAATACGCCGAGGAACAGCCAGCTCAGCAGGATGCGCGGCGTGGTGAACAGGGGTGTCAGGTCAGGCATACCGTCCGTCAGCAGCATGAGCGGCACGGCGGTGAGGAACGCCCAGAGCATTACGCGGCGGGTGACAAGAAAGTTGTCGTACCGCTCGGTATATTTTTTAATGAGTATGGAGTACACCGCCCACATCAGCGCGGCGGCCAGCGCAATCAGGTCGCCGAGGGGATTCAGGTGAAACGCCAGCTTGCCATTGAGCACCACCAGCACCACGCCCGCAATGGCAATGACCGCGCCGAGGTACACGAATTTGCCCAGCCGCTCCCCGCTGCGGGAGAATAGCTGCGCCAGAACCACCGTCAGGATCGGGGACAGGGCGACGATGATGCTGACATTGGCGGCGTAGGTATAGGTCAGCGCGGTGTTTTGCAGAAAAAAGTAGAAGCTGCCGCCCGTGATGCCGATGAGGACAAACATCAGCTCATCCCGCCACGCCAGCTTGAGCGTTTTGGGGCGCAGCACCCACAGCGTCAGATAGGCGAGCCCCATCCGCAGCGGGATGATCTGCACGGCGGTGTAGGCGGTCAGCAGCTCCTTGGTCAGCACGAAGCAGCTGCCCCAGACGAGTATGGTGAAAATGGCATATACATGCCCCATCAGCTTTTGTGTGGACATAGCGTTTCTCTCCTTATTTCACATCTCTCTCCGCCGCCCTGCGGCGGCCATAGAAAATATTATATACCCTGCGGGGCAAAAAATCCAGTGGAGCAGGCGCGTTTTCCGCAAAAAGCACCGGGGTTTTCTCGGAAGGCGCAAAATGCGCTTGTTTTTTTCGTGATTCGTGGTATGATGATAGGGAACAAAAACACAGGAGGAAATAACTATGCACGCAGCACTGGTCATCATGGCCGCAGGCATGGGTTCCCGCTACGGCGGCAGCAAGCAGGTGGATGGCGTAGGCCCCCACGGAGAGATATTGATGGAGTACGGTGTGTACGATGCGGTACGCGCCGGATTCGATAAGATCGTGTTTATCATCAAGCCCGATATGCGGGAGCTGATGGAGCGTCTGTGCGGCAGCATGGCCGCCCGACTGCGCACGGCGGACGGCCGGGCGGTGGAGGTGGTGTACGCCTATCAGGACAACACCTCCCTGCCGCAGTGGTACACGCTGCCTGAGGGACGCACCAAGCCGCTCGGCACGGCGCACGCGGTGTTGTGTACCCGCGAGGTAGTACATGAGCCGTTCTGCGTCATCAACGCCGACGACTACTACGGCGTTGATGCCTACCGAGCCATCTACGAGGAGCTGAAGCGTCTGCCGGAGCGCGGCGCGGCGACGATGGTGGGCTATCTGCTGCAAAACACCGTCACCGCCCACGGCACGGTGTCCCGCGGCGTGTGCCATGTCAGGGACGGACACCTTGAGCAGATACGCGAAACGCTGAAAATTGCCCTCCTGCCCGATGGCACGATACGGGACGAGGACACCGGCACGGTGCTTCCGGGCGACACGGTGGTGTCGATGAACTTCTGGGGCTTCACGCCCGCGATATTCGATGCGCTGGAATCGTATTTCCACGCTTTCCTGCGCAGCGAGGCGGGACAGTCACAGAAGGGCGAGTGCCTGCTGCCCACGATGGTGGGCGACCTGCTGGCGCAGGAGAAGCTGACGGTCAGCGTGCTGCAATCAACGGATCGCTGGTTCGGCATGACCTATCACGAGGATCGCGAGCGCGTAGCGCATGAGCTTGTCAAGCTGCACGAGGCGGGCGTATATCCCGCAGAATTGAGGTAAACGCTGTGGACTACGAAAGAGAACGCCGCCGGCAGAAACGCTATCGGGAGGCTATGCGCAACCGCATTATCGCCGCAGTGCTGCTGGCGGCTATCGCCGTGGGCGTGATATTCATTGCAAAGGGCTGCAAAAAGAGCGAGACGGCATCCGATGATGCGCAGCAGACGCAGCAGACGGACGCGGCGGCGAACACCGACACCGCCGCCGACAGCGATGTGATCATCGACGATGACCTGCTGACGCTGGTGAACCCGTGGAATCCGCTGCCGGAGGACTGGGTGACGGATCTGGTGACGCTCAGCGACGGGCGCAAGATCGACAGCCGCTGCTACGAGGCGTATGTGGAGATGATCAATGCCTGCAAAGCGGCGGGCTATAATCCGTATCTGTGCTCCGCCTACCGCACACAGGAGACGCAGCAGGAGCTGTACGACAACAAGGTGCAGCGGCTCATCAGCAGCGGCATGAGCGAGGAGGAGGCAAAGGTCGAGGGGGCCAAGGCCGTGGCCGTCCCCGGAACGAGTGAGCACCAGCTCGGTCTTGCGGTGGACATCGTGGATGCCAATATGCAGGATCTCACCGATGAGCAGGAGAACACCGAGACGCAGAAGTGGCTGATGGCGAACTCGTGGCGGTACGGCTTCATCCACCGCTACCCCAACGGCAAGACCGACATCACGGGTATCATCTATGAGCCTTGGCATTACCGCTATGTGGGCAAGGACGCGGCGCAGGAGATTTTTAACCGCGACATCACGCTGGAGGAGTATCTGGGCAAGGCCGAGCATTAAGATATGTATAACGCGAAAGGGAGGAGCCGTCAGGCTCCTCCCTTTATGGGAAACATGAAAAAGTTACTTGCAGCTTTTGCCGCCCTTTGCGTTCTTGCCGTTTTTGGTACTGGTGCTCTCGGTGTTTTCGGTGGTGTTCTTGGTGTTCTTCGTGTTGTCCATGAGATATACCTCCATTTTCTGTACCACAGGTACGGTGTTAGTGTTGCCGCGGGCGGCGAAAATATACACGAGCTCCGAAATTTTCCGAAAAAACCGGTTGACAAACCGCCGCGCATAGTATAAACTAATCGGGAAAACAAAGAAGGTCGGTGCATCCGCCTCACCTCACGCCGCAGGCAAAGAGGTCAACAGCGTCATTCAAACGCCCCGTGGGGGTTGTGTTGTTTCGCGGATGCCCGAGGCATCCGCGTTTTTATTTTGGATTGGAGGTGCTTCGGTATTAGCAAGGTACAGCATCAACTGAACGAGGAGATCACCGATAAGGAGGTTCGTCTGATCGGCGAGAACGGCGAGCAGCTCGGCATCGTGTCCGGCGAGGAGGCACTGCACACCGCAGAGGAGCAGGGTCTTGATCTGGTGAAGATTTCTCCGCAGGCAACGCCGCCCGTGTGCAAGCTGATGAACTACGGCAAGTACAAGTTCGAGCAGAGCAAGCGTGAGAAGGAAGCCAGAAAGAACCAGCATGTGGTCGAGATCAAGGAGATACGCATGTCTCCCGGCATCGATGTGGGCGACTTCAACACCAAGCTGAAGAACGCGCAGAAGTTCCTGTCCGAGGGCAACCGCGTCAAGGTATCCGTTCGCTTCCGCGGCAGAGAGATGGCGCACACCGAGATAGGCCGTGATCTGCTGAACAGGTTCGCCGAGCTGTGTACCGAAGTCGCAACCCTCGATAAGGCGGCCAAGTTAGAGGGGCGGAATATGTCCATTTTCCTGTCCCCCAAGGCCGGAAAGTAAGCACTGTCCGCACAGGACTATATTGGAAGGAGTAAACGAACATGCCTAAACTGAAGACCCATAGCGGCGCGAAGAAACGCTTCAATCTGACGAAGAGCGGCAAGGTCAAGAGAGCGCACGCCTTTAAGAGCCACATCCTGACCAAGAAGGACACCAAGCGCGGTCGCCGTCTGCGCAGCACGACTTATGCCGACTGCACCACCGAGGCGACCATCCGCAAGATGATCCCCTACAAATAAGAGACTGTTTTTCGTTAGAATAGGAGGCAATTGAAATATGGCAAGAGTTAAAGGCGCGATGATGGCGCGTAAAAGAAGAAATAAGACGCTGAAGCTGGCCAAGGGCTACTGGGGCGCAAAGTCCAAGCACTTCAAGATGGCGAACGAGCAGGTCATGAAGTCCCTGACCTACGCCTATGTCGGCCGCCGCCTGAAGAAGCGCGACTTCCGTCAGCTGTGGATCACCCGTATCTCCGCCGCCGTGAAGCCCAACGGTCTGAACTACTCTACCTTCATGCACGGCCTGAAGGTCGCCGGTATCCAGATCAACCGCAAGATGCTCTCCGAGATGGCCATCAGCGATCCCGTAGCGTTTGCCGCCCTGTGCGACATTGCAAAGAAGGCGTAAAAGCTGCACCTATACCGTGCCCTGCCCGATGGCAGGGCACTTTTGTTTACATTTCGGCACTGGAAAAAGCTTGACAGGCTTGGTATAATACCCGTGAAAAAACCATGGAAAGGATGTATAACCATGTATTGTACGAGAAAGGTCAACGAGGATTACACATGGGTGGGCGCGGACTGCCGCCGCCTCGCCCTGTTTGAGGGTGTGTTCGGCGTGCCCGACGGCGTAAGCTTCAACAGCTATATTCTGCGGGACGAGAAGACGGTGTTGTTCGACACGGTGGACAGTGCCGTGCGCACCGTGTTCCGCGAGAATGTGGCGCATATGCTGGAGGGCGGGGCACCGGACTATCTGGTGGTTCACCACATGGAGCCTGACCACGCCGCAGAGATCGCCGACATGACGCGCCTGTACCCGAATATGACGATACTGTGCAGTGCCGCCGCGAAAAACATGATCGGGCAGTTCTTTGACGCGGAGACCGCCGCACGGGTCACTGCGGTGAAGGAGGGGGATACCCTCTGCACGGGAAAGCACACCCTGCATTTTGTCGCCGCACCCATGGTACACTGGCCGGAGGTGCTGATGACCTACGATGAAACGGACAAGCTGCTGCTGACGGCAGATGCGTTCGGATGCTTCGGCGCGCTGAACGGTGCGCTGTTCGCGGACGAGGTGGACTTTGATCGGGATGTACTGGACGAGGCGCGGCGGTATTACACCAACATCGTGGGTAAGTACGGCACGCAGGTACAGGCGGTGCTGCAGAAGGCCGCCGGGCTGGATGTGCGGATGCTGCTGCCGCTGCACGGCTATGTGTGGCGGAGGGAACTGGGGTACATCCTCGGCAAGTACGACCTGTGGAGCCGCTACGAGCCGGAGACGCAGGGCGTGATGATCGCCTACGCCTCCGTATACGGAAATACGGAGAATGCCGCCAATATTCTCGCCTGCCGTCTGGCGGAAAAGGGTGTGCGGGTAAAGATGTACGATGTGTCCGTGACGCCGGGTTCCTATGTGGTATCCGATGCCTTCCGATACAGCCATCTGGTGTTTGCCGCGCCCACCTACAACGGCGGGGTGTTTATTACAATGGACGAGGTGCTGCGGGACATCGCCGCGCACGGGCTGCAAAACCGGAAGTTCGCCCTGCTGGAGAACGGCACATGGGCACCCGTCACCGCACGACAGATGGCGGCACTGCTGGAGCCGCTGAAGGGTTGGCAGCAGGTGGGAGCCAATGTGACCATCCGCTCCGCCGCCCACGCACCCCAGCTGGCGGCTCTTGAGACGCTGGCGGATGAGATCGCTGCGGATATTTTGGGCAAAAACCGGTAAAAAAGCGGCGCGAACGCCGCAAAAACCTCTTGCATTATGTCCTTCCGCGTGGTATTATATTTCGGTGAATCCGCACAGTCTCGGATTTTCGGTCGGTGCTCGCATGAGTTGGCCGTGGAGAGGATGAGGCTGGAGGTACAAACTAAACATCAAAGGAGAAACACAGAACATGGCAAATCAGAATGTCGTATCCATGAAGTCCCTGCTGGAGGCGGGCGTACACTTCGGCCACCAGACCCGCCGCTGGAACCCCAAGATGGCTCCCTATATCTACACGGAGCGCAACGGCATCTATATCATCGACCTGCAAAAGACCGTCAAGAAGCTGGAGGAGGCATATGCTTTCGTGCGTCAGCTGTCCGAGAACGGCCAGACATTGCTGTTCGTCGGCACGAAGAAGCAGGCGCAGGAGGCCATTAAGGACGAGGCTACCCGCTGCGGCATGTACTATGTCAACGCCCGTTGGCTGGGCGGCATGATGACCAACTTCAAGACCATGCGCACCCGTATCGACCGCCTGAACCAGCTGAAGACCATGCAGGCTGACGGCACGTTCGATATGCTGCCCAAGAAGGAAGTCATCAAGCACCTGGGCGAGATCGAGAAGCTGGAGAAGTATCTGGGCGGCGTGAAGGAAATGAAGAAGCTGCCCGGCGCGCTGTTCATCGTGGACACCCGCAAGGAGCGCAACGCTATCGCCGAGGCGCACCGTCTGGGTATCCCCGTTGTCGCCATCGCCGATACCAACTGCGACCCCGACGAGATCGACTACCCCATCCCCGGCAACGACGACGCTATCCGCGCCATCAAGCTGATTGCCTCCATTATGGCCAACGCCATGATCGAGGGCAAGCAGGGCGAGCAGGTCGAGGAGGCCGCCGAGGACAAGGACGCCGAGTAAATCTGCAACACACCGCGTAATCTCACGGGGCAGGGAAGTGTCCCTGCCCCTTTTTGATTCATATTTTACAGGAGGAAATAAAAATGGCTTTTACTGCCGCTGATGTAAAGACCCTGCGCGAGATGACCAGCGTGGGCATGATGGACTGCAAGAAGGCACTCGTGGAGTGCGACGGCGATATGGACAAGGCTGTGGAGTGGCTGCGCGAGAAGGGTCTGGCCAAGGCCGCTAAGAAGGCCGGCCGCATCGCCGCCGAGGGTATGTCCTACGCGCTGACCGAAAACGGCGTGGGCGTCGTGGTCGAGGTCAACTGCGAGACAGACTTCTGCGCCAAGAGCGATCTGTTCGTGGCGTTCGTCAAGGACATTGCCAAGACCATCGCCGAGCAGAACCCCGCCGATGTGGACGCGCTGATGAGCTGCAAGTATGTCGGCACCGACCTGACTGTGTCCGAGACGATGCCCGAGAAGGTCATGTCCATCGGTGAGAATTTGCAGATCCGCCGCTTCGTCCGCTTCGCCGACAACACCAGTGTGGGCTATGTCCATGCCGGCGGCAAGATCGGTGTGCTGGTGAATCTGGCCGTGGACGGCGGCATCGATGCCACCGAGATCGGCAAGAATGTTGCCATGCAGATCGCCGCGCTGAATCCCCGCTTCTGGGACAAGTCTCAGGTCACCGAGGATGTGCTGGCCGAGGAGAAGAAGATCGCGCTGGCTCTGATGGATACCGACCCCAAGATGGCCTCCAAGCCCGATGCCGTCAAGGAGAAGATTGTCATGGGCAAGATGAACAAGTTCTACGAGGAAAATTGCCTGATGCAGATGGAGTTCGTCCGCAGCGACATTTTCCAGGGCAGCGTGGAGAAGTATGTGGCCGACGCCGCCAAGAAGCTGGGCGGCAGCGTGAAGTTCGTGGATGCCGTACGCTTCCAGACCGGTGAGGGCATCGAGAAGAAGCAGGAGGACTTCGCCGCCGAGGTCGCCGCGCAGATGAACATGGGCAAGTAAGCGCGGATACCCGCAGATAACCGAGCCTCCCCGGCCATTAGGCTGCGCCCAACTAAATACGCGGCAAAATCCCCCGCCCTCATAGGCGGGGGATTGCTTATCCGCGCATTTTTCGCATAACATTAAGGAAAGGGGAGTGTGAGGGGGGGGAACCTTAGTCGGGTTTCCCTTGCGCGTTCAATCAAAGGCCGCGCAAGCGCGGCCCAGTTTTTTGCATCGCAAAAAACTTCGAGCCGAGGAGCACGCGAAAAAAATCACCACCCGGATGGGTGGTGATTTTTGGAGCGGGCGACGAGGCTCGAACTCGCTACCTCGACCTTGGCAAGGTCGCGCTCTACCAGATGAGCTACGCCCGCAAACGGCACCACTATTGCGGCACCGATGGTGCCTCAGGCCGGGGTCGAACCGGCGACACGCGGATTTTCAGTCCGCTGCTCTACCAACTGAGCTACCGAGGCAAATGGCGACCAAGAAGGGGCTCGAACCCTCGACCTCCAGCGTGACAGGCTGGCGTTCTAACCAACTGAACTACTTGGCCATGTGGATGGTGGGAACAACTGGACTCGAACCAGTGACCCCCTGCTTGTAAGGCAGGTGCTCTAACCAGCTGAGCTATGCTCCCGTACCTGTCGCTTCAAACGACATTGGTTATTATACTAAACCAAACCGCGTATGTCAACAGAAAATTTCAAAAAATCCGATTTTTATCACAGCCCTGTGATGAGGGCGCGCAGGTCATCGGCGGAGAAATTATACACCGCGTCGCAGAACTGGCAGGTGAGCCGGCAGCCGCCCTGCTCGGAGAGCATCTGCTCCAGCTCAGACTTGCCCAGCGAGATCAGGGCGCGCGTCACGCGCTCGCGGCTGCAATAGCACTTATAGGACACGGGCTGCGTCTCCAGTATCTTCAGGTCGAAGTCGCTCATGACCGTGTGCAGCAACGCTTCAGGGTCGTCGTTCCTGTCCAGAATAGCAGAGACGGGGCCTGCGGCCATGATGCCGCCCTCGATCCTAGCGATAGTGTCCTCCGCCGCGCCGGGCAGCAGCTGAATAAGATAGCCGCCGGCGGCCTTGACGCTCTGATCCCTGTCCACCAGCACGCCGAGGGCGCAGGCGGTGGGTATCTGCTCGGACTCCACGAAGTAGCTCGCAATATCCTCGGCGATCTCGCCGCCCAGCAGGTCAACCGTGCCCACATACGGCTCCTTCATGTGCAGATCCTTGATGACCGTCAGCGTGCCCTCGTGTCCCACGGCGGTGCCGACATCCAGCTTGCCGTCGGCGCGGAGGGGGAGGTCAAGCTGCGGGCTGGTGACATAGCCCCGCACATTGCCCTCGTTGTCGCTGACGGCCAGCACCGTGCCCAGCGGCCCGCCGCCCTTGAATTGCAGCGTCAGGCTCGCACCCTCGGTCTTGAGGGCGTTGCCCATCAGGGAGGCCGCCGCCAGTGTACGGCCGAGCGCGGCTGTGGCCACGGGGAGCGTCTTGTGTATCTGACGGGCGCGCTCGGTCAGGTCGCGGCTGCAAATCGCCGCCGCCTGCACCATGCCGTCTGAGGAAATGGCTCTCACTATCCTGTCTGCCATAGTTATGTAAACCTCCTGCTTCTTGTACCCCGCCCAAAAGGGCAGGGCACAAAGGAATTCTCGCTTATTTTCGTATACAGCTTATGTAAACCCGCTGCTCGTCCTCCCGTGGGCGGCGCAGGCGCATATCACCGTACACCCGTATATCACCGAAGCCTGCCTCCGTCAGCCACGCGGTCAGCTCCTCCACGGTATACGCCCGCTGGCGGTGCAGCTCGGCACTGCGCCGCCACGCGCCGCCGCTGTCACGGCGGAACAGATCCATATAATAGGTACACAGTCCGCGCCGGTACTCCGTGCGCCACACGCAGTAGGTGTCCTCCGTCTCGTCCAGAAAGACCTGCCCGCCCAGTGCGGCCAGCTTCGCCGCCGTGTTCACATCGAACACCAGCATACCGCCGGGGGCAATGAACAGGTGCAGCCGGTGGAGCGTCCGCTGCACATCCCTCGGGTCGGTCAGGTAATTCAGACTGTCGAGGCAGCACACCGCCGCATCCACCGTGCCGTACAGATCCAGCCTCGGCATGGACTGGTGCAGAAACACGGGCGGAACGCCGCTTACCTGTCCGCTCTTGCCCATCGCCGCCGCCAGCATATCCTCGCTGCTGTCCACGGCAATGACCTCGTAGCCCCGTGCCGTCAGCAGCCATGTCATTGTCCCCGTGCCGCAGGCCAGATCGAGCACCAGCTTTACGGGTATCCTGCTACGGCGCAGCAGCTTTTCGATGAAGTCCAGCCGCCGCTCGTAGCCCACATCCGCCGTCAGCGCATCGTATGACCCTGCCAGTGCCTCGTAGCAGCTCATTCGCTCTCCTGCTCCTTCATCTTTTCCAGCACGCTCTCATAGCCGCCGGTGCCGTAGATCAGGCTGCGGTTTACGCGGCTGATGGTGGCACTGGACGCGCCGGTGCGCTCCAGAATATCGTTGTAGATCATGCCGTCGTTCAGCAGGGTCGCCACTTCGTACCGCTGCTCCATGCTGCGCAGCTCGGACACGGTACACAGATCCTGAAAGAAGTTGTAGCACTCCTCCTCGCTTTGCAGGGTGAGTATCGCCTTGTAGAGGCGGTCGTTCTTTTCCTTCCTGCCTATCTTGGATTTTGCCGCTCGCACCATGATGGCATCTCCTTTTTCTCCCGATTTTGGGTCACTGACAGCAGTATAACATTTTAGTCGGCGAAAGTAAACCACCTTGCCGAAAATATTTTGCCGCTCTAAAGGCATAAAGTGAGCGGCCTCCCGCCGCTGCAAAAAACAACCCCGACTGCGGTACCCATCCGCAGTCGGGGCTATCTTGAGGTTTCCCTCATGGAAAAGAAAAGTTGTATGGTTTGGCTGAACCATGCTCTTATCATAGCAGGCCGGAAAAGATTTGTAAAGCGCATATTTGTTCTTGAAAACATGAGCGTTTGTA
This sequence comes from Bacteroidaceae bacterium, assembly GCA_963613145.1. Classification (GTDB taxonomy): domain Bacteria; phylum Bacillota; class Clostridia; order Oscillospirales; family Oscillospiraceae; genus Vescimonas. Next base: position 34,293 of record CAVDXW010000003.1, read on the forward strand.
TAGTATAATGGCGGCAGAAACGAGGTGCGCTATGAGTATTTCCAAATATCAGGTCTTTCTGAAAACCGTCTCCTGCGGCAGCTTTTCCAAAGCGGCGGAGGCCATGAGCTTCACGCAGTCCGGCATCAGCCACGCTATCAACGCGCTGGAAAACGAGCTGGGCGTGACGCTGCTCAGCCGCAATCGCGGCGGCGTGGTGCTGACGGCGGACGGGCGGGCGGTGCTGCCCAAGATCGAAAAGCTCTGCGCCGCGCACCACGCCCTTATGCAAACGGTCGAGGGCTTAAAGGACATGGACAGCGGTCTTGTCAAGATCGCCACCTTCTCCAGCGTGTCCGCCCAGTGGCTGCCGCGTATCCTCAAGAGCTTCGGGCAGATATACCCCAACATCGAGTTTGAAGTCGTCACCGGCGACTTCTACGACCAGATCGAGGGCTGGATCGTCAACGGCACGGTGGACTGCGGCTTTCTGCGCCTGCCGTCCGTGAAGGGCTTGCAGACCTACGACCTGCACCGCGACGAATTGCAGGTCATTGTTCCCTGCGACCACCCGTATGCTGACAGCGACCCGTTCCCCGTGTCCGAGCTGGCCACGGAGCCGTTCATCCAGCTGGAGGAGGGCGATGACTACGAGATCATGGCGGCGTTCGATGAGATGGGCATCCGACCCAATGTGAAGTACATCGCCCGCGAGGACAGGACGATCCTCGCCATGGTGTCGGAGGGGCTGGGCATCAGCCTCCTGCCGGAGCTGATGGTGCGCCACAGCCCTTCGCCCATCAAGGCCTGCCGTGCGCCACTGCACTTCTACCGCACCATCGGCATCGGTGTTAAGGACAAAAAGGCACTCTCCAACTCCACCCGCCTGTTCGTGGAGTATGTGCGGAAATGGGTAGCGGAGAACGGGGATACATAAATATATCGTCCGATAAAAGCAAAAAACCCACCGCTCGCCGCAGCATCATCGTTTGCTATTATGTCAACCAATGTGCAATGCCTACGAACAGGCAGCCCAACGCGAAGAAGAAGGCGAGAATGCCCGTCACGCACAGCCAGAAGCGTTTCGCGCCGAGGCGCGGGTAGTCCAGAAACGGGTAGGGGTAGAGCTTGTCGCTGCGCCCGATGGGTTTGCCGCTTTTTGCCCGCAGCATGACGAAGACAAAGTACGCCAGCGGCACGAGCAGCCACGCTGCGGCATGGGCGAATGTCAGGCCGGACTTGTCCTGCCACAGCAGCCACTGCACCACCGTCAGGCCGGGTGTGACATAGTGGACGCAGATGTTGCCGAAGGAAAAGCGACCCTTGAGCCAGCTCTCGTCCCTGCGGCGGTGGGCGGTGGGGAGGAGCACAAAGGCGTAAATCAGGTGGGTGACATAGATGCACAGCGTCGCACCGAGAGCTGCGGCAGGGGAGGACAGGCAGCGAAATACGCCGCCTGCGGGGGTGAAGCTGCTGACGCACAGTGCCGACTCGTAGACCAGTACCAGCAGATTACTCAGGTGGGTATAGTACACGAAAAAACCGGCGCGGAGGCATTTCCTGTCCGGCAGCCACGCCTTTTTATAGAGCCCCAGAGCCGTGACCGCCGCAATGCCGAGGGCGGAAAGCCGCAGCGTCATTCCCCTCTCAGCTCCTTCAGCAGCGCGATCTCGCGGGCGTAGCCGGGCAGCTCGTTGGGCGTCTCCAGCACGAAGGGGAGGCCGTCCAGTGCGGGATGGCTGACGACACGCGCCAGCGCGTCCGCCCCCAGAAAGCCCTCGCCGATGCGGGCGTGGCGATCCTTATGCGCCCCCAATGGGTTCATGCTGTCGTTGACATGGACGGCCTTCAGGCGGTGCAGCCCGATCACCCTGTCGAACTCCGTCAGCACGCCGTCAAGGTCGTTTGCAATGTCATACCCTGCGTCGGATACATGGCAGGTGTCGAGGCACACGCCCATTTTTTCGCCCTGCTCCACGCGGTCGATGATCTCCCGCAGCTCCTCAAAGCGGCTGCCCACCTCGCTGCCCTTGCCGGCCATGGTTTCCAGAAGGACGGTGGTGTGTATGTCGGGCGTGAGGATGGCGTTGAGCGTTTCGGCGATCTGCGTGATGCCCGTTTCGATGCCCTGCCCTGTGTGGCTGCCGGGGTGGAAGTTGTAGACATTGCCGGGGACATGCTCCATGCGCCGCAGGTCGTCCGCCAGCGTCAGCCGCGCAAATTCGCGGGTGTGCTCGTCCTTTGAGCAGGGGTTGATGGTGTATGGCGCGTGCGCCACCAGCGTGCCGAAGCCGTTTTCCGCCGCCAGCGTCAGAAACGCGGCCACATCCGCCGGGTCGATGGACTTGGCCTTGCTGCCACGCGGGTTGCGGGTGAAGAATTGAAAGGTGTTGGCTCCGATGGACAGAGCGGTCTTGCTCATGGCGAGAAAGCCGTCGGCGGCGGAGAGATGGCAGCCGATATAGAACATGGTGTACCTCCTTACAGTGCCAGCGTCCGAATGTCGGCGCGGCCGTTTTCTATGGTGAGGATGCCGCAGGTGGGGTGCAGGCGGTCGCCCGCCGCGCCGGGGTTCAGCGTCAGCAGCGAGCCGTCATTGTCCACGAGCGGTCTGTGGGTGTGGCCGAACAGCAGCACCTGTGCGCCGTACTCCTTCGCCGCGTACATGGCGGAGAGGGGAGAGCTCTTCACGCTGCGTGTGTGGCCGTGCAGCATGAAAATGCGCACGCCGCCCAGCTCCGTGAGCCGCTCGGGACAGTCGCAGCTTCCCCAGTCGCAGTTGCCGGGCACGCCCTCCATGGGGAGATCGGGGAAGTGCTCCCGCAGCGCGGCCAGATCCCGCTGGCAGTCGCCCAGATGCAGTACGCGGTGGGGCTGCACCCGCTCCACGGCGCGTATCATATTGCCCACATTTCCGTGGGAATCGGATAGTACAAGGATCGTCATGTGTACCTCACAAAATGCCGTAGCAGCATACTGCGGTTATTATAGCACAAGCCCCGATGCCCGTGTCAACTGTCATTTGCCTGTGTGAGTGCCGTTTCCGCCGCGAACTGCCGTCCCGTGTGGTCGATGGTGTAGGGCGGGTCGAGAATGAGCTCGCTGATGGGCACCACGGTGTATCCATCGTTGATGAGGCGGCTCAGAATGGTGGGCAGTGCCTCCGGCGTGTGCAGCGCGGCGTTGTGGAACAGCACGATGCTCCCCGGCTGCACGCGGGAGAGCACCCGCTCACAGATAGTGTCGGCATCGTAGTCCTTCCAGTCGAGAGAATCCACATCCCACTGTATCGGCTCCATGCCCATGGAGCGGATGGCGGCGATCACATGGTCGTCGTACTCTCCGTAGGGGCAGCGTATCAATGTGGGCGTTACGCCGGTGGAGGCGCGGATGCGCTCGTTGCCGGCGGTCACATCCTCGATGATCTGCTGTGTGGAAAGGCTGTTGTAGTGGTCATGGTGGTTGGAATGGCTCATCACCTCGTGTCCCGCCTCGTGCAGAGCCTTGACCGATTCGGGGTATTTCTCCGCCCAGTCGCCTACCACAAAGAAGGTGGTTTTCACATTGTACCGCGCCAGAATGTCGATGAGCGTCTGCGTGTCCTCGTTGCCCCACGCCGCGTCGAAGCTGATGGCGCAGACCTTGCGGCTGTGCTCCACGGAGTAGATGGGAAGCTGCCGCGCCGTTGCCGCCGCGCTGACGGAGACGGGATAGTTCACGGCGTAGAAGATGGCTGCGGCGGCCAGCAGTGCCGCACCGCCCGTCACATGCCACCGCCGCAGCAGGAAAATTCTGACTTTGCTCATAGCGTTGCGCCCCTTTCCGTTTTGCTCTATCCTATGCCCCGCGCAGGGGGAATATATCCGCAGCCATACCGCCGCCGATGAGAATGGTACTCCTGCGAAAAATGTTGCGTAATGAATTTGTGCAAAACGGCAAATATTGCATGGCCGGTGGTTTGCGAAAAGCGGAAAATGCGGCGAAAAGTGCAAAAATGGAATTTGCCGAATTTTTGGGAATATTATTTTATTTTGGACGCGAAAAGTGACGCAAAAAAATTTTTGCAACGCGAAAAATAGAGATTACAAAGCGGAAAAATTCATACAGAATGTTTGGTACATTTTTAACAAAGTGAAAAAACGGCAAATAAATACAACAAAATACTGCGTTATCTGCGTAAAAAGTTGCCGTGAATTTGACGGATATTTTTCAACATATTTTTAGTCTATGCCAAAAAAAGTTTGAAAATTTGACGGATGTACTTTCCTTTTTTATAATGCTCCACGGAACAAAAAGCATTTCTCGGCAAGGAGACCGAGAGGAAAGAGGAAAACACACATGGAAAAGTATCTGGTTCTGGCGACCTTTGTCGGGTCCGTCATCGCACTGCTCTTTGCCCTGTTCATGGGCAGAAAGGTGCTGCGCTTTGACGAGGGGACACCTCTGATGAGCAAAATTTCCCGCTCCATCCGCGAGGGAGCGAACGCCTACCTGCGGCGGCAGTACACCGTTGTCGGTATCTTTTTCGCCTGCATGATCGTGGTGCTGTGCATCATGGCCGCCTGCGGGCTGCTGACATGGTTCGTGCCCTTCGCATTTCTGACCGGCGGCTTCTTCTCCGGCCTCAGCGGTTTCGTGGGTATGCGCATCGCGACCAAGGCCAACTGCCGCACGGCCAACGCCTGCCGCGAGGGGCTGAACAAGGGACTGCGCGTTGCGTTCTCCGCCGGCAGCGTCATGGGCTTCACCGTGGTGGGTCTGGGACTGTTCGACATCTCCGTATGGTTCATGCTGCTGCGCTTCGTGTTCAAGCTGGACGCATCGGATATCACCAGTGCCATGCTGACCTTCGGCATGGGCGCGAGCTCCATGGCTCTGTTTGCCCGTGTGGGCGGCGGTATCTTCACCAAGGCCGCCGATGTGGGTGCCGACCTTGTGGGCAAGGTCGAAGCGGGCATTCCCGAGGACGATCCCCGCAACCCCGCCGTTATCGCCGACAATGTGGGCGACAATGTGGGCGATGTGGCCGGTATGGGCGCGGATCTGTACGAGAGCTATGTCGGCTCCATCATCTCCGCCTCCGCGCTGGGTGTGGCGGCGTTCAGCGATCAGGCGTTCAAGGCCATGGCCATCCCCATGGTCATGGCGGCGGTGGGCATCATCTGCTCCATCATCGGCTCGTTCTTCGTCAAGACGGGTGAGGATGCCGACCAGCGCACACTGCTCAAGGCACTCTCCCGCGGCACGAACCTGTCCGCCGTGCTGATCGCTATCATCTCGTTCTTTCTTGTCTGGGCTCTGCTGGGGCTGGAGCACTGGGGACTGTATGTCGCCATCCTGTCCGGCCTTGTGGCGGGCGTCCTCATCGGCAAGGCGACCGAGTATTATACCTCCGACACCTATAAGCCCACGCAGGAGCTGAGCGGCAAGAGTCAGACAGGCTCCGCCACCATCATCATCGGAGGTCTGGGGCTGGGTATGCTCTCCACCGCCGTGCCCATCGTCATCGTGGCGGTGTGCATCCTGCTGGCGTTCTTCCTCTCCGGCGGCACGACCAGCACGGGCATGGGATTGTACGGTATCGCACTGGCGGCTGTCGGTATGCTGTCCACGCTGGGCATCACCCTCGCCACCGACGCTTACGGCCCCGTGGCCGACAACGCCGGCGGCATCGCGGAGATGGCCGGACTGGAGCCGGAGGTGCGCAAGCGCACAGACGCGCTGGACTCCCTCGGCAACACCACCGCCGCCACGGGCAAGGGCTTTGCCATCGGCTCCGCCGCGCTGACCGCGCTGGCTCTCATGGCCTCCTATATCGAGAAGGTCGGTGAAGTGGGCGCAGCCGTGACCTTCGAGGACTTTTCTCTGATGAATCCTGTCGTGCTGGTCGGCCTGTTCATCGGTGCCTGCCTGCCGTTTGTGTTCGCGGCGCTGACGATGGACTCCGTGGGACGCGCTGCGCAGAGCGTGGTGCTGGAGGTGCGCCGCCAGTTCCGTGAGATCACGGGGTTGATGGAGGGCAACGCCGACCCCGACTACGCCCGCTGTGTCGATCTTTGTACGAAGGCCAGCCTGAAGGAGATGGTGCTGCCCACCGTTATCGCGGTGATCACGCCCATTGTTGTGGGTATGGTGCTGGGCTATAAGGGAGTTGTGGGTCTGCTGGCGGGTGCTACCGTCACGGGCTTCCTGATGGCCATCTACATGGCCAACGCGGGCGGAGCGTGGGATAACGCCAAGAAGTACATCGAGGCGGGCAACTACGGCGGCAAGGGCAGCGAGTGCCACAAGGCCGGCGTTGTGGGCGACACCGTGGGCGATCCGTTCAAGGATACCGCAGGTCCGGCCATCAATATCCTCATCAAGCTGCTGAGCATGGTGTCCATCGTCTTCGCAGGACTGATCGTCAACTACTCCATTCTGTAAGGGGAGAAGCTGCATAAAACGGGGTGACTGAAATAAGCACAGGGCGGGATACGAGGGGTATCCCGCCCTGTGGGGTTTTTCGAGGGAGGGAAGCCTCCTTCTGTGAGAAAATCCTTTAAGCTCAGGGTTCGCTGTTGCGCTATGCGCCGGTGTGGGCGGCGGCTTTTTTGCGTTCCTCCCGCTGCGAGAGGAACGACACGAAGCGGAAATGGCGGTCGAGCTGGTCGCCGGCCAGTCCCACCGCCTTTCCCGTGGTGAACGCCGCCACGATCGTGCCGATGCCCAGTCCGTCAAGGTGTCCTAAAAAGACGAGTGTCATGCCCGCCGTGACCGCAAGGCAGGTCACATCGAAGATGATCTTTACCTTAGGATAGCCTACGCTGAGAATGCGCGACAGCTCACGCGGGAACAGGTCGGTCGGTATGATGGGCAGGTGGCAGCGGTTGGAGAGCGCGATGCCGATGGCAATGAGAATGTAGCTGACGGTGAAATACAGCACGCGCCACCACAGGCCGCCGGGCAGGATGCCAATCCACAGCTCGTGGACATCCAGCAGCTCACCGAAGATAAAGCCCACGATGAAGCTGCCGAGATACGACACCACGAAGCGGCGGCGCAGCACCATCAGGCTGAGCACCAGAAGTCCCTGAAAGATATATGTCCAAGTCCCAAGGGAGAGTGCGGGCAGCACCTCCGAAAAAGCAAACGGCACGCTGGATATTGCTGAAATGCCTGCGCCGGAGTAGAGCATCAGCACCACGCCGAAGCTGTTGATGGCAACGGCCAGCAGAAGTGCCAGCTCGCCTCGGCACACCTTTTTTTCTCCCTCGTCTGTTTTCATGTCCACAGAGCATACGCCTCCTGAAAAAAATATACAGGCCACGACCGCCTTGTGCGCGGGCGTTGCCTTTTTCGCACGCAATTGTAGCAAATCAAGTGCGATCTGTCAATGAAAAAATGTATGGGTGGACGCGGGAGCAAAATCAACAAAAACGCAAAAATCAGGCGTTTTAAGAACGGATTGCCACGCCGGTCCGCGGACCGGCGTGGCAATGACAGACCTTTCAACAGTCTGCATCTCCTTCGCAGAGGGAGGCGTACTGTGTCGTTTCCATTACAGCTCGGCGTATATTCTTCCGCCGCGGTGCTTGAGCCGGTGCAGCAGCGCGGCGGTCAGTGCCGCCGTCAGCACCGTCCACGCCGCGAGATAGCCCGCCGCGCCTAAGCGGGGGACAAGCGGGAGCGACAGCCCCGCGATTGCCAGCGCGTATCCCCAGCCGCACAGCAGGGCGAGCCCCACGGTGGGCCGCTGCTTGATCACGGTCAGCTCGCTTGTCCAGTGCAAATCGGGTCGTCTGAGGTCGAGCAGCAGCCCGAAGGAGGCCGACAGCCACGCGAACACCTGCGGCAGTACCGCCAGCAGCACCGCCGTCAGCGGTGCGGGACGCACCGTCAGAATAGCGCAGATCGAGGCGAACAGCAGGGAGGGGGAGGTAATGAGCACCTGCGCCGAGAGCTTGGCGCGGAGTATCTGCCACGGCGTGACGGGCAGGGACTGCGCCAGCCAGAGATTTTTGCCCTCCAGCGATACGGCGGAGGCGGTCATGTCGTTCAGAGAGGCGACAAGGCACAGTGCGGCGCACAGCAGCACCGACAAAAGGGCGGAGGCATCCGCGCCGAGAAGCTCCTCCACAGTTGGGAGGAGCTCACCGCGCTTTATCAGCAGCACCGCACCCAGAACGGGCAGCAGCACCGTGGCAAAGCCACAGTTGAGCATATAGCTGGGACTGGCGGTGAAGCGTCCCAGCTCCCGATGCAGCAGGGCGGCGGAGACGCTGCGCACCCTGACGGGCTTTTCGCGGTACACCGCTCTGCTGCCGCTGTCGGTGGTGGCGATGCGGAGAAAGGTGCGCTCCAGCAGTGCCCAGACCGCCGCGCACAGCACCAGCGTGACGGCAAACACCGCCGCTGCGGCCGATAGGTCGCCCTGTCCCATGCGCCCCAGCAGGTAGAGGGGATAGCCACCCTGCCGCAGTGCCGCGCCCACCTCGTCCGGATGCAGGAGCAGGCTGCTGAGCAGCTCGTTGGCGCGGAAGCAGAGCAGATAATACAGTGCGAAGCCTGCCAGCGCGAGCAGCACGGTTATAAGGCTCTTATGCCGCAGCTTATGGCTGAACTTGGCGACAGCCCAGCCCAGTAGACAGGACAGCACCGTCACCAGCAGGGAGACGGTGAGGACAAGCAGTAACCCGCCAAGCACCGAGGCAGCGGACAACACGCCGACCGCCCAGTAGACGACAACGCACGGCAGCAGGCAAACGGCGGAGTACAGCAGTGCCGTCAGGTACACGCCCAGCAGCCGCGAGAGCAGTATCGCCCGCACGGGGATGGGCAGAGAGAGCAGCAGGTCGTTGTCCTTGGCCTGATACAGCCCCGAAAAGGTGTGGAACACGCTGCCGAATACGCCCATTACCAGCCCCGCAAGGCTGAACAGGGTGAAATAGAGCCAGTCCAGCCCCGCCGCGCAAAGCGGCGCACAGATGCCCAGCGCGAGTGTGGTGAACATGCCGCCGAACACGCCCAGCAGCAGCACCGCATACAGCGCGATGAACGCGGCCGTGGCGGCACGGGAGCGTAGCCTGCTCCGCTTTGCGTCATAGAACCAGCCGCGGAATATCTCCGATAGCTGCTTTTTCAGGAGGATACCGACCATTACGCATCCTCCTCCAGCTCCAGAAATACCTGCTCCAGCGAGTCGTCGCCCTTGACCTCGTCCATCGTGCCGGAGCGGATGAGGCGTCCGTTTTTGATGATGGCCACCCTGTCGCATAGCTTTTCCGCCACCTCCAGCACATGTGTGGAGAAGAAGATCGCGCCGCCGCCGTCGCAGACCTCACGCATCATTTTCTTGAGCAGGTGCGCGGCCTTGGGGTCGAGCCCGACAAACGGCTCGTCCATGAGGATGAGCTGCGGGTCGTGCAGCCATGCAGCGATGATGGCGAGCTTCTGCTTCATGCCGTGGGAATAGGCGGCGATGGGCTGGGCGAGGTCGTCCGTCAGCTCGAAGGCATCCGCATAGCGGCGGATGCGCTCGCGGCGCGTCTGTGCGTCCACACCGAAGACATCGGCAATAAAGCCGAGATATTTGATGCCGCTCATGTAGTCGTACAGGTCGGGGTTGTCGGGGATGTACGCCAGCCTTCGCTTGCAGCCGAGCGGGTCGGTTTTGACGGACAGGCCGCCGACGGTGATGTCGCCGCCGTCAAAGCGCAGGATACCCGCCGCCGCCTTGAGCGTGGTGGTCTTGCCTGCGCCGTTGTGCCCGATGAAGCCGTAGATCTCCCCCGGTGCGATGTGCAGCGTCAGGTCGTCCACCGCCTTCTTTTCACCGTAGGTCTTTGTCAGATGTTGTATGTCCAGCATGAGCGACCTCCGCGTTATTTCCTGTTATTCCTCCGTGAAGTGGACATGGTTGAAGATGTGATCCTGACAGAAGCAGTGGTAGCCCACGCACTTGCTGCAATAGCGGAATTGCAGGTTGGGATAGTCCGTGTCGGTGCGGCCGCAGACGGCGCACTTGTGGTGATAGCCCTGCCTGGCCTCCTGCTGTGCCTGCCGCTGTGCCTGCTGCTGCGCCTTGTGAAACTGCACCGTGCGATAGGCGGTACGCGATTGTGCGCGCTGCGTCAGGTAGTGTACCTCAGGCCAGATGAACACGGCGAAATTCAGCAGTGCCACGACGGGCAGCACCACGCCCGCCCAGTCGCGCTGGCCGATGGAGCCGAAGATGTCGAAGGCAAACAGCGCCGCGTCAAGATATGCCAGCCACTTCATCTTGATGGGCAGGATGAAGAACAGCAGCACCTGCGCGTCGGGGAACAGGAACGCAAAGGCGAAGAACATGGACAGGTTTACATAAGTTGTGCCTGCCACGGTCAGGAAATGGTTGCCGGAGATGAGGCTGGCGAGCACTGCGCCCAGCACGGTCAGCAGCATACCGCTGAGATAGTAGAGATTGAACTTTGGCGTGCCCCACTGCCGCTCCAGTGTGGAGCCGATCCAATAGTAGAAGTACAGGCTGATGAGCAGCGAAAACGGGGTGAGGAACTGCGGCACGAACACGAAGGTCACCAGCCGCCACACCTCGCCCTGCAGCAGAGCGTTGAGGTTGAAGGTCAGGAAATTCAGCGCGTTGACATCATTGCTCTGCGTCAGCAGCATGAGGACATACACGGCCACATTGCCGATGACGATAACGCGCATGAGATTGGGGATGCCGAAGCGTGGGTGCGCGGCGCAGAACCGCTGCACGCCGTCATAGAGCGTTTTCAAGGGGAAGTCCCTCCTGTGTGAGATAAATTATGGTGAATTATAACCAGTATACCGCATATATGCCGAAAAGTCATGTCATTTTTTTAAACAATGGAAAAGTTTCGCGGCGGCAGAGCTCTCGAAAACCGCCGTGAGGCTGTTTTTTCTTTACCCCCTCTTGACACCGCACATTTTTGTGATACACTGAATCGGTATGTATTCAAGCTTAGGAGGGATCCCCGTGCTGCAATCCTTTTTCACCGTTGGGCAGCAGATCATCACGCTGTACCTGCTGCTGCTGGTGGGCTTCGTGCTGGGAAGGGTCAAGCTGCTGGATGACAACGCCGCTGCTGCCCTGAGCAATATCGTCATGTATGCGGTGACGCCCTGCATGATGACGCTGGCGTTTCAGCGGCCGCTGGAGCAGGAGACACTGCACAACTTCGGCCTTGTGGCCGGCGTCTCCGTTTTGCTGCATGTGCTGTTTATCGTCTCCGCCATGCTGTTCATCCACGACAAGAACGCCGAGCGGTGCGCCGACCTGCGCTTTGCCACCGTGTTCACCAACTGCGGCTTCATGGGCTATCCCCTGATGGCGGCCATGCTGGGCAGCATCGGCGTGTTCTACGGCGCGGCCTATGTCATCGTGTTCACGGTGCTGGCGTGGACATGGGGAATGTATGTCATGACGGGCGATCGCTCTCAGCTCCGGCTGAAGCCTCTGCTGCTCAACCCCGGCGTGATCAGCGTGGCGTTGGCAATGGCACTTTACCTGTTGCAGATCACCGTGCCGGAGTTCCTGATGACGCCCATCGGCTACATGGCGGATCTGAACACCCCGCTGCCCATGCTCGTGGTGGGCTATCAGCTCAGCCATGCCGATTTTCGCGTCGCCCTACAGGGCTTCAGCTCGTGGCTGGCCATGGTGCTGCGCCTGCTGCTTCTGCCGCTGCTCTCGCTGGGCATCTGCCTTGCCATGGGCCTGCCGCATGACCTGACGCTCGTGCTGACAATCGCGGCCAGTGCCCCGCCCGCAGCACTCCTGAGTATGTTCCCCGCCCGTCTGGGCAGAGATACCTCGCTGCCCTCCTCGCTTCTCTCCGTCCAGACTGCTTTCTCCGCGCTTACCATGCCGCTCATGGTCGGGCTGGCGGAGATACTCTCGTGAATATCACCTTTCCCTCCGCCGCTGCGCGGAGGGGAAGGCTGCCGAAAAAGTCCCGCAGGGGACTTTTTTTGACACTCAGGAGAGAATGCCGCTGCCCGTTCGCTTTATTTTTTGTTGACATTCGCGGACGATACCTATATTATATGGAATATTCCTATGGAAAGGGGGTCACGCTGTGACAGAGCACATCAGCAGCCGCCGCAATCCGCTGCTGGAGCATATCCGCAAGCTGGACAGCGCGGCATACCGCCGCAAGACGGGCGCGTTTCTGTGCGACAGTCCCAAGCTGGTGGACGAAGCACTGCGCCACGGCGTGACCGTTACCTGCGTGGCGGCGGCGGAGGGCGTGCCCTTCCCGCAAGGGCTGCCGCAGGGGGTGCGGTGCGTGGCGGTGCCCGAGGATGTGATGCGCTCCATTTCGCCGCTGCCTGCGCCGCAGGGGATGCTGGCGGTGTGTGCGCTGCCCGATTTGACGGCACCCGAAGCCCTGCCCGACGGACGCTATGTGGTGCTGGACGGGGTGCAGGATCCGGGCAATGTGGGCACGGTGCTCCGCACGGCGGACGCCTTCGGCTGCGCCGGTGCGCTGCTGCTGGCGGGCTGTGCCGATCCCTACGCGCTCAAGACGCTCCGCGCCTCGATGGGCGCGGTGTTCCGCCTGCCGCTGTACACGGTGGACATCGACCGCCTTCCCACGCTGCTGGCGGAGGCGGGCTTGCCTCTCTACGGCACGGCTCTGCGCCATGACACGGTGGATGTGCGCGAGCGCGACCTGCGCCGCTGTGCACTGGTCATCGGCAGCGAGGGACGCGGCGTAAGCGATGAGGTGCTGGCTCTGTGCCGCGAGACGCTGCGCATTCCCATGCATCCCCACTGCGAATCGCTCAACGCGGCGGCGGCCGCCGCCGTGCTGCTGTGGGAGGCCTACCGCGCCGAGGAGGGAAGCTGATATGTCCGCACTGAAATACTGGGTGTGGCTGACCACCCTGCCGGGACTGAGCCAGCGCACGAAATTGCAGCTTTTGGAGCATTTTGCCTCGCCGGAGGAGATATACTTTGCGCCGGAGGAGGAACTGCTGCTGGCGGAGGGTATCAACAAAGCCCACGCCGCGCTGCTGGGAGACAAGTCCCTCGCCCGCGCCGAGCAGGTACTCGGCGACTGCGCCAAAGACGGACAGTTCATTCTGACGATGGACGACGCGGGCTATCCTGCCCGCCTGCGCAATATCTACGACCCGCCGCTGCTGCTGTACGGCAAGGGCAGTCTGCCCCTGTTCGACGAGGAGGTCGCCGTCACCGTGGTGGGCACGCGCTCATGTACGCCTTACGGCGTAAAGGCCGCTGCCGAAATGGGTTATGAATTGAGCAGACAGGGTGCGCTGCTGGTGTCCGGCATGGCAAAGGGCATCGATGCCGAGGCACTGAAGGGCGCACTCCGCGCAGGGGGCTTTACCGCCGCCGTGCTGGGCGGCGGCGCGGATGTGGTATATCCGGCGGCGAACCGGCGGCTGTACGAGGACATTGCCGCCACGGGCGTTATCCTGTCGGAGTACCCGCCCGGCACCGAGCCGAGGGCCGACCACTTCCCCGTGCGCAACCGTCTGCTCAGTGCGCTGAGCGTGGCAACGCTGGTGGTGGAGGCTCCCGAAAAGAGCGGCGCACTCATCACCGCTGCCACGGCACTTGAGCAGGGACGCGAGGTCTTTGCCGTGCCGGGGCCGTTTGACGCGCCGATGAGCCGCGGGTGCAACCACCTGATACGCGAGGGCGCGGGACTGGTCTGCGAGGCGTGGGATGTGCTGACCTACTACGAGAGCCGCTTCCCGCACAAGCTGCGGCCGCTCCGTGCCAAGCTGCCGCCGCTGCCCAAGGGCGCGGCGCAGGAGGGCGATACGCCCGCTGCGGCGGCGGAGACGGAAGCCGCCGCGCCGGCGGCGCAGACGCTTCCTGTGCTCGATATTTCCAACGACCCCGCAGGACTGACGGATGACCAGATAGCGGTGCTGTCCGTCCTGCATACCGATATACCCACCCTCACGGACGATGCGGCACTGCGTGCCGATCTGCCCGTCCGCCGCGTGCTCTCGGCACTGACGGTGCTGGAGATCGACGGCTATGTCTGCCGTCAGGGAGCACGCAGCTTTTTGCGCATGGTGGAACTGAAAAAGGAGTAAAAACGATATTATGGCAGCAAAGAAGAATCTTGTCATCGTGGAGTCCCCGGCCAAGGCCAAGACCATCGGCAAATATCTGGGGAGCGACTATGTGGTCAAGGCCAGCATGGGACACCTGCGCGACCTGCCCAAGAGCACACTGGGCGTGGATGTGGACGGTGACTTTACCCCCAACTACCGCCCCATCAAGGGCAAGGAGGAGATCATCAACGACCTGAAGTCCGCCGCCGACAAGAGCAAGAGCGTCTTTCTCGCGACCGACCCCGACCGCGAGGGCGAGGCCATCAGCTGGCATTTACAGCACCTGCTGGGACTGCCGGACGAGAAGGCGCAGCGCGTGACCTTTAATGAAATTACGAAAAAGGTGGTGCAGGAGTCGATACAGCACCCCCGCGCCATCGACCAGAATTTGGTGGACGCGCAGCAGGCGCGGCGCGTGCTGGATCGTATCGTGGGCTATCAGCTCTCGCCGCTGCTGTGGAAAAAGATACGGCGCGGGCTGTCCGCGGGGCGTGTGCAGTCCGTGGCCATCCGGCTGGTGGCACAGCGGGAGAAGGAGATCGCCGACTTCGTGCCGCAGGAGTACTGGACGCTGGATGTGCAGCTGCAAAACCATGCCGCCGCGCCCTTTACCGCGCACTACTACGGCGTGGGCGGCAAGAAGTACGAGCCGAAGGACGAGGCGGACACGCAGCGCATCGTGGAGGAGCTGAAGGAGCAGCAGTTCACGGTCAAGACCGTCAAGCGCACCGACAAGCAGCGCAGCCCCACGCCGCCGTTCACGACCTCCAGCCTACAGCAGGAGGCCTCCCGCAAGCTGAACATGACCCCGCGCCGCACCATGGCGATCGCCCAGCAGCTCTACGAGGGCGTGGACATCGCGGGCGAGGGCACGGTAGGTCTGATTACCTACATGCGTACCGACTCCCTGCGCATCTCCGACGAGGCGCAGGCGCAGGCGCGTGAGCTGATACGCTCCCGCTACGGTGAGGCGTACTGTCCCGACACGCCCCGCAGGTACAAGACGAAGGCGGGGGCGCAGGACGCGCATGAGGCCATCCGACCTGCCGACCCGTCGTTGACGCCGGAGCGTGTCAAGGGCGACCTGACCTCCGAGCAGTATCGGCTCTACCGCCTGATCTGGAGCCGCTTTTTGGCAAGCCAGATGGCCAACGCCGTCTACGACAGCATCTCCGTGGAGATTGCCGCCGGTGAGCACGCCCTGCGCTGTTCGGCCAGCAACCTGAAATTCGCGGGCTACACCGCCGTATATGAGGAAAGCCGCGACGACGGCAAGGAGGAGAAGGAATCGCCCCTGCCGCCGCTGAGCGAGAGCGAGGAGGTCACGCCCACCGCCTTTGCGCCGTTGCAGCACTTCACCCAGCCGCCCGCGAGGTATACAGATGCCACGCTTATCCGCACGATGGAGGAAAACGGCATCGGCCGCCCGTCCACCTACGCGCCCACCGTGTCTACCATTCTTGACCGCGAGTATGTCATCAAGGAGGGCAAGTACCTGCGCCTGACGCCGCTGGGCGGCGTGGTCAACGACCTGATGTGCCAGCGCTTTCCCGACATTGTGGATGTCAAATTTACCGCCCGCATGGAGCAGAAGCTCGATGATGTGGAGTCCGGCGAGGTCGAGTGGAAGGAGCTGATACGCCAGTTCTATGTGCCGTTCCACGAGAATCTGGAAAAGGTGGAGAAGGACATGGAGGGCGTGTACCTGAAGATACCCGATGAGGTGACGGAGGAGAAGTGCGACCTGTGCGGCCGCAACATGGTTATCAAATCCGGCAGGTTCGGCCGCTTCCTCGCGTGCCCCGGCTACCCCGAGTGCAGGTTTACCAAGCCGCTGGTAGTCGAGATGCCCGGCCGCTGCCCCAAGTGCGGCGGACGCATACTGAAAAAGACGAGCCGCAACGGGTATACCTACTACGGCTGCGACAAGTTCCCCACCTGCGACTTCATGACATGGGATGTGCCGGTGCAGGACGACTGCCCCGTGTGCGGCAAGACCATGTTCAAGAAGGCGGGCCGTGGCTTCAACAAGCCGTTCTGCGCCAACCCCGAATGTGAAAACTTCCTGCCGGAGGATAAGCGCGGCTACCGCCGCCGCAAGACGGAGGACGCTGCCGCACCCGCCGAGGGTGCGGAGAACGCCGCCGCAGTGCCGGAGGAAAAGGAACCCGCCGCGAAGAAGACAACGGCCAAAAAGACGGCGGCAAAGAAGCCTGCCGCCAGGAAAACGGCGGCGAAAAAAACCACCAGGACCACCAAGAATGCGGAGGAATAAATGGAAGCTGTTACTGTGATCGGCGCGGGACTGGCCGGGTCAGAGTGCGCATGGCAGCTTGCGCAGCGCGGTATACCCGTTGTGCTGCGCGAGATGAAGCCGGAGAAAAAGACCCCCGCCCATGTGACCGCATACTATGCCGAGCTGTGCTGCTCCAACTCCCTGCGCGGCGCGGGGCTGGAAAACGCCGTGGGGCTGCTCAAGGAGGAGCTGCGGCGGCTGGACAGTCTGATCCTGTGCTGTGCCGATGCCACGGCCGTGCCCGCAGGCGGTGCGCTGGCGGTGGATCGCGAGGGCTTTGCCCGCATGGTCACGCAGCGCATACAGAGCCATCCGCTCATTACCGTCCTGCCCGGCGAGGTGACGGCCATTCCCGAGGGGTATGTGGTTATCGCGTCGGGGCCGCTGACCTCCGATGCGCTGGCGGATACCATCGCCGCCAAGCTGGGCGGTGGACATACGCTGCACTTTTTCGATGCGGCGGCTCCGCTGGTGGAGTATGACAGCGTGGACATGGGCAGTGCGTACTTCGCCAGCCGCTACGACAAGGGTACGCCCGACTATATCAACTGCCCGCTGACGCGGGAGGAGTACACCGCCTTCTGGCAGGAGCTGAAAGGCGCGGAGGAGGCGGAGGTACACGGCTTTGAGGACAGCGGCGTGTTCGAGGGTTGTATGCCCGTGGAGGTCATGGCGCGGCGCGGCGAGGACACCCTGCGCTTCGGCCCGCTCAAGCCACGCGGACTGATCGACCCCAAGACGGGGCGCGAGCCCTACGCCGTGGTGCAGCTGCGGCGCGACAACGCCGACGGCACTATCTATAATTTGGTGGGCTTCCAGACCCATCTGAAATGGGGCGAGCAGCGGCGCGTATTCTCCATGATACCGGCTCTGCGCGAGGCCAGATACCTGCGCTACGGTGTCATGCACCGCAATACCTATCTGGATTCCCCGCGCCTGCTGGATCGGTACTATCGTCTCAGGAGCGACCCGCGTATCGCCTTTGCCGGACAGATGACGGGTGTGGAGGGCTATGTGGAGTCCTGCGCCAGCGGCTTTCTGGCGGGCGTGGAGCTTGCCCGCCGCCTGAAGGGACAGATGCCCATCGACTTTCCGCAGGAGACGGCCATCGGTGCGCTGGGGCTGTACATCAGCAATGAGAGCGTGGGCGATTTCCAGCCCATGAATGTGAATTTTGGCATCATTCCGCCGCTTGACCACCGCGTCAAGGGCAAGCGCAACAAGAACGCCGAGCTGAGCCAACGCTCACTGGCCATTCTGGACACCATCAAGGAGGAGGTGCTCTCCCTGTGAAAATTATTGTAGATGCCATGGGCGGCGACAACGCCCCGCTGGAGATCGTCAGGGGTGCGCTGCGCGCCCACGACCGCTTCGGCTGCGACATCGTGCTCACCGGCGGGGAAAACGCCGTCCGCGCCGCCGCCGCGCAGTGCGGCGCAGCGGAGCTGCCCGCAGGTGTGACGATCGTCCCCACAAGCGAGACGGTCGAGATGTGCGACGACCCCACCACGGTGTTCCGCCGCAAAAAGGACACATCCATGGGCGCAGCACTGACCATGCTGCGCGACGGCGAGGGGGACGCGGTGGTCTCCGCCGGCTCGACCGGCGCGCTGCTCACGGGCGCGACGCTCATCACCAAGCGCATCCGCGGCATACGCCGTGCGGCAATGGCTCCCGTTATCCCCACGACTACCGGCTCCGCTGTGCTCATCGACTGCGGCGCGAACGCCGAGTGTACGCCGGAGTATCTGCTGCAATTCGCCTATCTGGGCAATTTCTACGCCAAGCGTGTGCTGGGCGTGGCCACGCCGCGTGTGGGGCTGCTGAACATCGGTGCGGAGGACTCCAAGGGAACGGAGCTGCAAAAGCAGACGCTTGCGCTGCTGCGGCAGGCGGACGGGCGCGGCGACATGCACTTCATCGGCAACATCGAGGCGAAGGATGCCATCAAGGGCGGTTGTGATGTCATCGTCACGGACGGCTTTTCGGGCAATGTGATGCTCAAGAGCATCGAGGGTGTCGGCTCGTTCGCGGGCAGCGCACTCAAGAGCATGTTCAAGAGAAATCTGCTCACCAGGCTGGCCGCCCTGCTGGTCATGCCCGGTCTGAATGCGTTCAAGGCGCGGCTTGACCCGAACAAGGTGGGCGGTACGGCCTTTATCGGCATCTCCAAGCCGGTCATCAAGGCGCACGGCGGCTCGAACGCCGAGGCAATAGAAAACGCCGTGGGACAGGCAATTCAGGTGGCACAGAGCGGCATCACGGAGGCCATCGCGGAGCATATAGACAAAATGCAGATTCCCCCTGCATAAATTTCCGAAAAAGGTATTGACACTGTGGGACGATTGCCGTATTATTTTCGGAGAAACAAGCAAAGGAGGAGGAATACCTCGTGACAATGGAGGAGATCTTCAAGACCATGCAGGATCTGATCGCCGAGCAATTCGCCATTGATACGGACGAGATCAGTATGGACAGTTCTTTCGTGGACGATTTGGGAGCCGATTCCGTGGATCTGGTCGAGCTGGTCATGGCAATGGAGGAGGAATTCGACATCGGCGAGATCGATGAAGAAGACCTGTCCGGACTGAAGACCGTCGGCGACTGCGTCCGCTATCTCAGCAGCAAGCTGGGTTGAGCGGTATATAGACCGACCCGTAACCGTAAAAAAATGCGACCCCGAGGGGTCGTATTTTTTCAGGAGGCACATATGGAAACCTTAGAAAAAAAGCTGGGATATACCTTCCGCGACCCGTCGCTGCTGCAAGGCGCACTGTACCACAGCTCCTACGCCAACGAGCATCGGGGGCAGCATATCAGCAGCAACGAGCGGTTGGAGTTTCTGGGGGATGCCGTGCTGGGCTTCGTTACCGCCGAGCACCTGTACAAAAAGCACCCCGACCTGCCGGAGGGAGACTTGACCCGTATCCGCGCCGCGCTGGTGTGCGAGGAGAGTCTGCATGAGGTGGCGCAGTCGTTGGAGCTGGGCAGCTATCTCCTGCTGGGCAGGGGAGAGGAGCAGGGCGGCGGCCGCTGCCGTCCGTCCATTCTGGCCGACGCGACCGAGTCTGTGTTCGCCGCCGTGTATCTCGACGGCGGGATGGATGCCGCCCGTGAGCTCATCCACCGCGTCCTGCTTGACAAGGAGCGCGAGGAGCTGGTGGAGGAGCGCCGCCGCGACTATAAGACCGAGCTGCAGGAGCTGGTGCAGCGCAGGAGCGATCAGATCCTCCGCTATGAGCTGACAGGCTCGTCCGGCCCCGACCACGCCAAGAAGTTCACCTTCCGCGTGATGCTCAATGGCCGCGAGATCGGCACGGGCACGGGGCGCAGCAAGAAGGAGGCGGAGCAGTCCGCCGCCCGCAGCGCACTGGAAAATTGGAGTAGGTGAACGAAAAAGAAAGCCCCTGGGCTTTCTTTCAGCCCGCCGAAAAAGCCCGTCATTGCGAGCCGGTCCGCGCCGTTGACGCGGGGTCATATCCCCCGTGTGCCGTTGGTGGGATCAACGAAGAGCGGGATGTCCGGCGGGGCGAGTGTCCAGAGGACGAAGAATACCACCGCCGCCAGATGGACAAGTATGCCCACTATCTGCCACGGCGCGGCGGCGAATTTCCCGCCCCTTTGCATGGCCGCACTGACGAAATACGCCAGCAGCACTGCGACTTGGAACAGCAGCACATTGACCACATCTACGCTTTTCCCGACGATGCCCGTGTAGGTGTAAAACAGCGTGGGGATGGCCGTAAGCCCTGTCAGCAGCCCCGCCGCACGGGGCAGTGCCGCCGCTGCGGAGCGGCTGACGGCGATGCTCACCACCGACCAGACGACCCACGGCACGGCCAGCAGCTTCATGTGCTCCCATGTGGATTCGTTGACGGCGGAGAGATACGCCGCCCACTGTGCCTGTCCTGTCCAGCCGTACACAAAGTGCAGCAAATTGCCGAAAAGTAGCGTGAACAGCATACCCGCCGTCTCAAATGTTCTGCGTTCGCGTCTCATGCTTCCCTCCCCTTTCTATATCACATTAAGTATACACAGCTCGCCCGCGCCATATACACGCTTGATGTTCCCGCCGGATGATGGTATACTGCTGGAAAAGTCTGCAAATAAAAAGGCAATAGGAAAATGGGGAAAATTTGCAGGCACAGAGGAGATGATGCACATGACCGTGACGGAACGATTGACCGCACTGCGGCAGCGCATGAGGGAACACAGCTTTGAGGCCTGCCTTATCGTCACCGACGACTTCCACGGCTCGGAATATGTGGGTGAGCACTTCAAGACCCGCGCCTTTTTCTCCGGCTTCACCGGCTCGGCGGGGACGCTGCTCGTGCTGCCGCAGGCGGCGTACCTGTGGACGGATGGACGGTATTTTTTGCAGGCGGAGCAGCAGCTTCGCGGCAGCGGCATCACGCTGATGCGCGCCGGACAGCCGGGCGTGCCCACGCTGTCAGCGTTTCTGGCAGCGGAAATGCCGGAGGGCGGCGTACTGGCCTTTGACGGGCGCACCGTCAGCACACGGCTGTACCGCACGCTGACGACGGCTCTCGCGGATAAGCATATCCGCACGGAGGGCGGCTTCGACCCTGCGGAGGGCATCTGGGCGGATCGCCCGCCGCTGTCCGCCGCGCCGATTTATCCCTTTGACAGTGGAGTCACGCGGCGGGAGAAGCTGGAGCTGCTGCGGCAGGACATGGCGGCGGCGAACGCCGAGCATCTGCTGCTGACCGACCTGACGGACATTGCGTGGGCGTTGGAGCTGCGCGGCGGTGATGTGGCGTGTACGCCCGTCTTTTTGGCGTTCCTGCTGCTCGACCGCAGCGGCGCGGTGCTGTGCGTACAGGAGAGTGCCCTGTCACCCGCCCTGTGCGGTGCGCTGGCGGCGGACGGCGTGACGCTGCGCCCCTACGGGGAGATATACGACCTGCTCCGCTCGCTGCCGCACGGTACGCGCATCATGGCGGACGGCAGCACGGCGAATATGTGCATTGCGGACGCGCTGTCGCAGACGGAGTGGCTGGAGCGGCGCAGTCCCGCCGCAGCGCGGAAGGCCGTGAAATCGCAGGGCGAGCAGGAGGGCTTCCGTGCGGCGCATTTGCAGGACGGCGCGGCACTGTGCCGCTTCCTGTACGAGATGAAAACGCACCCGCAGGACTTCACCGAGCTGTCCGCCGCGCAGCTGCTGCACGACCTCCGTGCGGCGCAGCCGGACTTTCTGGAGGACAGCTTCGACACCATCGCAGCCTACGGCGCACACGGAGCCATCGTACACTATTCGGCCACTGCCGAAACGGATGTGCAGCTGGAGCGGCGCGGCCTGCTGCTGGTGGACAGCGGCGGGCACTACTGCCGCGGCAGCACCGATGTGACGCGCACCATCGCTCTCGGCGCGCTCACGGCGCAGGAGCGGCGCATGTCCACGCTGGTGCTGAAGGGGCACATTGCGCTGGCCTCGGCGCAGTTCCCGCAGGGTGTCAGCGGCGAAAATCTGGATGCGCTGGCGCGGCTTCCGCTGTGGCGGCAGGGACTCGACTTCAACCACGGCACGGGGCACGGCGTGGGCTGCGTGCTCAGCGTACACGAGGCTCCGCCCTCTTTCCGCTGGCGCATTGCAGCGGGTGTGTCCCCTGTGGTGCTGGAGGCGGGCATGGTCATCTCGGACGAGCCGGGGTACTACGAGGCGGGGCACTTCGGCATACGGCACGAAAATCTGCTCATGGTGCAGCCGGCGGAAACGGCGGGCTTTCTGCGGTTTGAGACGCTGACGCTCTCTCCCTTCGACCGCGACGCGCTGGACGCGGAGCTGCTGACGGCGGAGGAGCGGGCGTGGCTGAACGGCTACCATCGTTGCGTGTACGAAAAAATTGCGCCGCTGCTCGACAGCGATACCGCCGCATGGCTGGAGGCGGCCACGAGAGAGATATGAAAACAGAAAACAGGAGCATCTGCGGGTGCTCCTGTTTTGTAAAAATACGGTGAAATGCCTCCCTGTATATTCCGCAGGTGGGATGCAAAGACTATCCCTGTAAAATTTGTTTTGACTGGAGGAATTTCATATATGAAGGCAACCGGCATCGTGCGCCGCATTGACTCTCGCGTTATAATAGTGGCAAAGGTCAGAAGCCTTGAAAACACGGGGTTTTCGCTGATTTTTGTCCAATTTCATCAATACCCCAAGCTGTGATGAGGCTGCCATCACAACGGCTTTTAAGCTGAGAAAGGAGGAGCAGCAATACGACAAAATACACGCATAAAGGCGTTCATTGACTTCTGAGAAATCAATGGACGCCTTTTGCCATTTCTGAGGACTTGGAGGTTACAATGAAAGATACGATTAAAGAAATTCCGTTAGAGGAACTTCATCCGTTCCCCGACCACCCTTTCGGTGTCCGAGACGATGAAGCTATGGCGCAGACGGTCGAGAGCATCAAGGAATACGGTGTTCTCGTTCCGGCAATCGCCCGACCTCGTGAGGACGGCGGTTATGAAATCATCGCAGGACACAGACGAAAACACGCCTGCGAAATTGCAGGGCTGAAAACTATGCCGGTTATCGTCAGAGACATAGACCGTAATACAGCAACAATAGTTATGGTGGACAGCAACCTGCAGCGAGAAAACATTCTGCCAAGTGAAAAAGCAAAGGCATATAAAATGAAGTTAGATGCAATCAAACGGCAAGGAGCACGAAGCGATTTAACTTCTGCCCAAGTTGGACAGAAGTTGCCGAGCAAGACTTCTCGTGAACTTGTCGCAGAAAACAGTTCAGATAGCGCAACTCAAATTCAACGCTACATTCGCCTGACCGAACTTGAACCGAAACTGCAACACTTAGTCGATGAGGGCAAAATCGGCATGACCCCCGCAGTCGAGATTTCCTATCTCAAAC
>CAVDXW010000004.1:0-50255 GCA_963613145.1 Bacteroidaceae bacterium
TTACTTCGCGGCCTTGGCGGCCTTGATGGACTCGATGAGCTCGGGGACGACCTTGAACAGATCACCCACGATGCCGTAATCGGCCACCTCGAAGATGGGGGCGGTGTCGTTCTTGTTCACCGCGATGATGCACTCGGAATCCTGCATACCGGCCTTGTGCTGGATCGCGCCGGAGATGCCGAGAGCGATATAGACCTTGGGATGGACGGTCTTGCCCGTCTGACCGACCTGATGGTCAGCGGAGATCCAGCCGGCGTCCACGCAGGCGCGGGAGGAACCGACCACACCGCCGAGCACCTCTGCCAGCTCCTCGGCCAGCTTGATGCCCTTCTCCACATCCTTGCTGATGCCGCGGCCAACGGAGACGATGAAGTCCGCACCGATCAGGTCAACCAGCTTCTTCGCGGCCTTGACGGTATCGGTGACCTCGGTGTGGATGTCCGCTGCGGTCAGATTAAAGGCAGGGTGCAGCACCTCGATGTTCTTCTTGCACACGCGCTTCTTCATCACACCGGGGCGCACCGTCGCCATGGCAGGACGGAAGCGCGGGCAGATGATGGAGGCCATCAGGTGACCGCCGAATGCCGGACGGGTCATCTTCAGGTCGCGGGACACATCGTGCGGCTCCTTGTTGATCATCACGCTGCCCAGCTTCTCGATGCGCTCCTCGGGCAGGGTGGACGCTTCCTTCAGGAAGCCCTTGTAGTTGGGCATATCAATGTCCAAGTGGGTGCAGTCGGCGCACAGGCCGGTGTGCAGACGCGCTGCGCAGCGGGGCGCTAAATCGCGGCCGATGTTGGACGCGCCAAACAGCAGCACCTCGGGCTTCAGCTCCTCGACGGCCTCCACGATAACCTTGGTGTAAGCATCGGTGGTGAAGTCCTTCAGCAGCGGGGAGTTGTAGACATACACCTTGTCCGCGCCGTACTCGCCCAGCTCGGCGGCGATGCCGTCCACGCTGTCGCCCAGCAGGATACCGCACAGCTCCACGCCCAGCTCGTCGGCCAGCTTGCGGCCCTCGGAGATCAGTTCAAAGGTGGTGGGCATCATCACGCCCTGACGCTGCTCGCAGAACACCCATACATTCTTGAAAGCAGCAATATCAGCACTATTAAAAGCCATTTTCTTATCTCCTTTCCCTTAGATGATGTGCTTGGCGGCGAGAATGCCGGCCAGCTTGTCGGTGGTCTCCTTGCCGGAGCCTTCGAGCATCATGCCCGCGCCCTTCTGAGGCGGCGTAAAGGAGGTGAGGATGTTGGTGGGAGAGCCCGCCAGACCGATGGTACTCTTGTCAATCAGGGGATGATCCTTCAGCGTGTCGTAGGTCATGGTGGTCAGGGGCTTGGAATACGCCTCGAACGCGCCGCCCACGGACAGGTAACGGGGCTGGTTCAGCTCCTTGATGCAGGTGATCATGCAGGGTGTCTTGACCTTGACGATCATGTAGCCGTCCTCGAGCATACGCTTCACGGTCAGGGTGTCGCCGTCCTTCTTGATCTCACCGGCATAAGTGACCTGGGGCAGATGCAGCTTCTCGGCGATCTGGGGACCCACCTGGGCGGTATCGCCGTCGATGGCCTGACGACCGGCGAGGATGATGTCGTCCTTGTCGATGCCGTAGGTGTCGATGCCGGCGGCGATGATCTGAGAGGTGGCGAAGGTGTCGGAGCCGCCGAACTCACGGGCGGTGATGAGCACGCCCTCGTCCACGCCCATGGCCATCAGCTCACGCAGCATACCCTCGGCGGGAGGGGGACCCATGGTGAACGCCACGACCTTGCAGCCCAGCTCGTCCTTGAGGGCGAGAGCGGCCTCGACGGCGTTCAGATCGTCGGGGTTGATGATGGTCTGCATGGACGCACGATCCAGCGTACCATCGGGATTGACAGCGACCTTGCCGCTGGTGTCGGGAACTTGCTTTACCGTAACTAAAATTTTCATGTCGTGCGCCTCCTTACAGACCCATATTCGCGGAAATGACGATACGCTGCACCTCGGATGTGCCCTCGTAGATTTCCGTGATCTTTGCGTCGCGCATCATGCGCTCAACGGGATAATCCTTGGTGTAGCCGTAGCCGCCGAACATCTGCACCACCTTGGTGGTGGTCTTCATGGCGTGCTCGGAGGTAAACAGCTTGGCCATCGCCGCCAGCTTGGTGTACCGCTTGCCCTCGCCCTTGGCGACGGCGGCCTGATAGGTCAGCAGGCGGCCCGCCTCGCAGCCCAGCTCCATATCCGCCAGCGTGAACTGCGTGTTCTGGAACTTGGAGATGGGCTTGCCGAACTGGACACGACCCTTGGTGTAGTTGACGGCCTCGGCCAGCGCACCCTCGGCGATACCGAGAGACTGCGCAGCGATACCGATACGGCCGCCGTCGAGCGTCGCCATGGCGATTGAGAAGCCCTTGCCCTCGATGCCCAGCAGGTTCTCCTTGGGGACGATGCAGTCCTGGAAGACGATTTCTGCCGTGGGACTGCCGTGCAGACCGAGCTTTTCCTCGTGCTTGCCGACGGAGAAGCCGGGGAAGCTGCTCTCCACGATGAACGCGGAGATGCCCTTCGTGCCCTTGCTCTTATCCGTCATGGCGAACACCACGAACACATCGGCCACATAGCCGTTGGTGATGAAGATTTTGCTGCCGTTCATGACATAGTGGTCGCCGTCCAGCTTGGCCTCGGTCTGCCCCTTGGAGGCGTCGCTGCCCGCGTTGGGTTCGGTCAGCGCGAATGCGCCGACATGGTGGCCGGTGGTCAGCATGGGCAGGTACTTCGTCTTCTGCGCATCCGTGCCGTAGGTCAGAATGGGGTCGCAGCACAGGCCGTTGTGGGTCGCCACGATGTCGCCCGTGGAGGCACACTGCTTGGAAAGCTCCTCAATGCAGATGGCACTGGCCAGCGGGTCTGCGCCCGCGCCGCCGTACTGCTTGGGTACGCACATGCCCATCACACCCAGATTGAACAGCTTTTCGATGTTCTCACGGGGGTATTCGCAGGTGCGGTCGGTTTCCGCCGCAATAGGCTTGACTTCCTTTTCCGTAAACTCCGCCATCATCTTGCGGATGAGCTGATGCTCACGGCTGAGATCAAAATTCATGGTATTCTTCTCCTTAACTCCTTAATACTTACTCCTTGATGCCTGCGATGTTCTTCGCCAGCTTCTTCTTGCCCTGAATGTTCCCCTGACGGGCGATCATGATGCGCTGCGCCTGCGGCGAACCCGCGCCGTGCATCGACTCCGTGCGGTAGCCGACCGCCGCCGCGCCGAGGCACATATTCTCGAGGAAGCGCATAACACGCTGACGATCCTCGGTGCTGACACCCTCGCGGGCGGCGAAGTACTTGTTGCATATCTCGCCGATCGTCTCGCCGTTGTTGCCCACCACGGTGTCGGAATTGAAATCCGTCTCGCTGGGCATCGTGACCATCAGTCCGCCCGCAATGTCCTCGGCCAGACGCACAATCTCGTAAGGGAAGCGGGTGACATTCTGCTTGCAGACGTTGGCCAGCAGCAGGTCGATCTGGTAGTTGCCCGCCTTCGTCGGGCAGCCCTCGCAGGAGCAGGCGATACCGCAGGAGTAGAGCGTTTCATTGAGGTGTGTCATCTCGATGAGCTTGTCCTTGACGGCACTGGCCTTCTCCACACCGTTGTATTCGGCGGCGAGCGCGGCTGCGCCGATGACGACATCACCCACGCCGACCTTGCAGCCGCCGTAGCTCTGACGGTGGTAGCCGGCGAAGCGCTCCACGATCATGCCCGCGAACTCATACTCACCGTTGAGGAAGATATACTCGTTGGGGATGAACACATGGTCGAGAACCACCAGTGCCTCCTGCCCGCCGAACTTGCTGTTGCCCACATCGATGCAGCCGTCCTCCATCTTGCGCGTGTCGCAGGACTGGCGGCCGTAAATCATGTACAGACCCTCGGCATCGGTGGGGCAGGCAAACGACACGGCATAGTCCCTGTCCTCCTCGCCCATGGCGATGGTGGGCATGAAGATGTGCCAGTGGGAGTTGATGGAACCCGTCTGGTGGCACTTCGCGCCGCAGACGACGATGCCATCGTCGCGGCGTTCCACGACATGCACGAACATGTCGGGGTCGGCCTGCGCGTGGGGAGCCTTGGAGCGGTCGCCCTTGGGGTCGGTCATCGCGCCGTCCACGGTCAGGTCGTTGTCCTGCACATAGATGAGGAACTTCTTGAAGTTCTCGTGGTAGTGCGTGCCGCACTTCTCGTCAATTTCGTAGGTGCTGGAAAAGACGGCGTTGAAGGCGTCCATACCCACGCAGCGTTGGAAGCAGGAGGCGGTCTTCTGCCCCAGCAGACGCTGCATTTTCACCTTCTTCACCAAGTCCTCGCTGGACTGGTGCAGGTGCGTAAAGCGGTTTATCTTATGACCCGTCAGGCTGGAGGTCGCGGTCATAAGCCCCTCATACTGCGGATCCTGCGCCAGCGCGTAGGTCATGGCCACGCAGTTGATGGACGGGCGGATCATCGGGTGATCCACCCAGTTGTCGATTTTCTCCCCGAACATGTACACGCGGGTGTTCAGCTTGCGCAGGGAGTCGATGTATTCCTTTGCGGTCATCATGGTTGAAAATTCCTCCTTCATTTTATCGCATGGCTATCGTTATATCGCCTCCGGCCGCCGGCTCCTGTCGGACGCATATCTCGGCGGTGCAAGTGACGATGGCTTTTTCTATTCGCTCGGAAATGATTTTTGCGTGGATATCAAGTGTGTCGCCCGGCAGGATCTTCCTGCGGAAGCTCACCTTGTCAACGCCCAGAAGCAGCGGCGTTTTTGCGGCGTAGCGCGGCGTGGACATCAATAGGATATCCACCGCCTGCGCCATACATTCTATGGAGTATACCCCCGGAAGTATCGGCTCCTGCGGGAAATGCCCGCGAAAAATGTCCATTGCGGGATCCACGAAAAAGACTGCGTGTATCGCCTCGCCGCATTGCAGCTCCGCCACCGATGTCACAAGAAGCATCGGTTCACGGTGCGGCAGGATCGTCTTGATCTCGTCCTGATTCAGCTTCATAAATCGGTTCACCTATCCTGAAAATCTGCACATACGGTACAGTGCCGCAGGGGGAATCGCCCGATTGGAGCGATTCCCTCTGCGTGCATCGATCAATATACGGAATGGAGCGTCAACTCTCCTCGGCCATTCTCTTATACTTGGCGTAGCGCGCCTTCACATCGGCGATCTCCTTGGCATAGAGCGCATCGGCCTTCTCGGGGAAGTTGTTCTTCAGCGCGGCGAAGCGGTTTTCACCCATCAGGAAGTCCATCAGCTTATCGGTGTCGGGTTCCCTGGAGTCGAGCTGGAAGGGGTTCTTGCCCTCTGCCGTGCGGCGGGGGTCGTAACGGTAGAGATGCCAGTAGCCGCACTCCACGGCCTTCTTCATCTCCTCCTGCGTGCAGCCCATACCCGCCTTGATATGCTGCTCCAGACACGGGCAATAGCAGATCACGATGGACGGACCGTCATACGCCTCGGCCTCGCGCAGAGCCTTGAGCGTCTGCGCCTGATCCGCGCCCATGGCCACCTGCGCGACATACACATAGCCGTACTGCATCAGGATGCCGCCCAGATCCTTCTTCGCCACCTGCTTGCCGCCGGCGGAGAATTTCGCCGTGGCACTGGTGGGCGTGGCCTTGGAGGACTGGCCGCCGGTGTTGGAATACACCTCGGTGTCCAGCACCAGCAGGTTCACATTACGGTTCTGCGCCATCACATGGTCAATGCCGCCGAAGCCGATGTCATACGCCCAGCCGTCGCCGCCGACAGCCCAGACCGACTTTTTGGCCAGATACTCTCTGTTTTCAAGGATGTACTTCACATCCTCCGTCTGCTCGCCCTTTTCCAACGCGGCCAGCAGCGCGTCCGTGACGGCGCGGGAGGTCTCATGGCTGTTCCAGCCGTTCTGATACGCCTCCACCGCCTCCGGCGCGATACCCGCAGCCTTGATGGTATCCAGACGGAGCAGCAGCTCCCTGCGGATGGCATCCTGCGCGTGGAAGAAGCCGTAGGCGAACTCGGCGTTGTCCTCGAACAGGGAGTGCTCCCATGCAGGGCCGTGGCCGTGGCAGTCCTTGCAGTAGGGAAGGATGGGTGCGCCGCCGCTGATGGCGGAGGAGCAGCCCGCAGCGTTGCCCACATACATGTGGTCGCCGAAAAGCTGGCTGAGCAGCTTGATATAGGTCGTCTCGGCGCAGCCGGCACAGGCGGCGGAGAACTGGAAGTAGGGCTTGGCGAACTGGATGTTCTTTACGCTCTTGTCGCTGATGACCTCCGGCTTGAGGTACTTCTCGTTCATGGCCACCTTGTCGAACAGCGGCTGCTCGGCCTTCATCTCCTCAAAGGGCGTCATCGTCAGCGCACCCTCGGCGGGGCAGGCCGTCAGGCACACGCCGCAGCCCAGACAGTCATAGGGGGAAATCTGCATACGGAAGGCGTAGGCGGGAGCGTCCTTACCCAGTCCCCTGGCGGGAGCGGTGACGAACGCGCCGGGAACCTCGGCCTGCTCCGCCTCGGTCAGCAGTACGGGGCGGATGGCGGCGTGGGGACAGCTCATGGCACAGCGGTTGCACTGGATGCACGCCGCCGGATCCCACTTGGGAACGGCGGTCGCCACGCCGCGCTTGGAGTAAGCGGAGGTGCCGTTTTCCCATGTACCGTCCAGCACACCGTGCTTCCGGAACACGGACACAGGCAGCTTGTCGCCCTGCTGACGATCCATGGGGAGGACGATCTCCCTGACAAACGGCGTTGCATCGACCTCGGCGGCGGGAGCGTCCTGCGCGGCTGCCCATGCTGCGGGGATCTCCACCTTTACGGCGGCGGTAACACCGACATCCACGGCTCTGTCGTTCAGGTCAACGATCTTCTGCCCCGCCTTCTTGAAGTAGGTGGCGTAGTTGTTTTTCTTCATATCCGCCACGGCGACATCCATGGGGATGACCTTCGTCAGGGCAAAGAACGCGCCCTGAAGAATGTTGTTAGTGTGCTTGCCCAGCCCGATCTCGGCGGCCAGCTTCGCCGCGTCAATGATGTAGAACTGCGCGTGCTTGGCGGCGAGGTCACGCTTCATCTTCGCGGGGAGGTGCTCCTCCAGCTCCGATACGGACCACGGGCAGTTGAGCAGGAAGGTGCCGCCGTCCTTCAGATCCTCGGTGAGGTCGTACTTGTGCACATAGGTGGGCGCGTGACAGGCGACAAAGTCAGCGGAGGACACCAGATAGGTGCTGCGGATGGGCGTGTCGCCGAAGCGCAGATGGCTCTGCGTCAGACCGCCGGACTTCATGGAGTCGTAGGAAAAATACGCCTGCGCGTATTTGTCGGCGACAAGACCGATGGTGGAGATGGCGTTCTTGTTCGCACCCACCGTGCCGTCGCCGCCCAAGCCCCAGATCTTGCAGGAAATCTCGCCGGGGTGGGGGAACTCCACGCTTTCGCAATCCAGAGAGGTATGCGTCACATCGTCGTTGATGCCGATGGTGAAGCTGTTCTTCATCTCCGTCTGACGCAGGTTGTCGTACACGGCAATGAGCTGGCCGGGCGTGGTGTCCTTGCTGGACAGACCATAGCGGCCGCCCACCACGCGGATGTCGCCGCGACCCGCCTGATTCAGCGCGGTGACGACATCCAGATACACGGGTTCACCGACAGAACCCGTCTCCTTGCTGCGATCCAGCACGGCAATACGCTTGCAGGAGGCGGGAATCGCGGCGGCGAAGTGCTTTACGGAGAAGGGGCGGTACAGGTGTATCTGCACCATGCCCACCTTGCGCCCGTGGGCGTTGAGGTAGTCCACCGTCTCGCGCAGTGCCTCACTGACGGAGCACATGGCGACAACGACCTCCTCGGCATCGGGCGCACCGTAGTAGTTGAACAGCTTATAGTCGCGCCCCGTCAGCTTGCCAATCTCGTCCATGTAGTGCTGAACGGTGTCCGGCACGATGGCCGCCTTGACATTCGCACCCTCCTTGCACTGGAAGTATACATCGGGGTTGACATTGTTGCCGCGGTTGGTGGGGTGCTCGGGATTCAGGGATTGACGGCGGAAATCACGCAGTGCCTCCTGATCCAGCAGCGGGCGCAGCTCCTCGTAGTCCAGTGCCTCAATGCGCTGCATCTCGTGGGAGGTGCGGAAGCCGTCAAAGCAGTGCATGAAGGCGTACTTTGCCTTGATTGCGGACAGGTGCGCCACCGCCGCCAGATCCATGGCCTCCTGCGGGGAGGAGGACATCAGCATGGCGTAGCCCGTGGTGCGGCAGGTCATGAAGTCGGTGTGGTCGCCGAAAATGGAATGGTGGTTGCTCGTCACCACGCGGGAGGCGATGTGCATCACGCTGGGCAGGAACTGACCGCCCATGGCGTACATGGCGGGAATCATCAGCATCAAGCCCTGCGAGGAGGTAAAGGTGGTGGTCAGCGCGCCGGCCTGCAAAGAACCGTGGCAGGTGCCGGCGGCACCGGCCTCGGACTGCATCTGGATTACATCCACCGTGGAGCCGAACAGGTTCTTGCGCCCCTTGGCCGACCACTCGTCCACCTTTTCCGCCATGGGAGACGACGGCGTGATGGGATAGATGGCCGCCACCTCGGTAAAGGCGTAGGCAACATGGGCGGCCGCCGTGTTGCCGTCCATGACAACATAATTTTTCTTACTCATTTTTCTGCCGTTCCTCACTGCTCGCTGCGGAAAGCGGCAATGTCCGCTTTCGCCATATTCATAAAGATAGCGGTGTCGCAGGAATAGCCCACGAAGCGAACGCCCATCTCCAGCAGCTTGCGGCCGGACGCGGCGGAGTCGGCAAAGCAGCCGACCTGCACGCCCTTGGCAGCGGCCTTCCTGCAAATCTCGGCGATGCGCTCCATCACGAGCGGGTGGGTGATCTGCCCGATGATGCCCAGAGAGGCAGAGAGGTCATAGGGGCCGACAAACACGATGTCCACACCCTCGACGCTCAATATCTCGTCCAGATTGTCGATGGCCTTCTGCCCCTCGGCCTGCAAAATCACCACGGTATCCTGCGCCTGCGCGAAGTAGTCCGCACCGGCAACGCCGCCGTAGGCGGCGGAGCGCACGAAGCGGCAGGTTCCGCGTGTGCCGCGAGGGGAGAACTTGGCGGCGGAAACGGCGGCTCGCGCCTGCTCCGCGTTGTCGATCTGCGGGATCATCACCGCACCCGCGCCGACATCCAACGCCTGATCGATCCAGATGTCCGTCCCACGGGGGACGCGCACCACGGGGCAGACGCCGGAGACATTGGCGGCACGGATGAGGTTTTGCAGATTCTCGAAGGTGCCGGGGCCGTGCTCCATATCCAGCAGCACGAAGTCGTAACCGGCATAGCCCGCCGCCTCCACAAACGCGGGGTCAGAGGTGATCATAAACGGGCCAAACGCACCCTGCTTCGATGCCATGGCAGCCTTGAAGCTCTTCACGCTCTCCATTGTCGGCATAGTAACATTTCTTTCCATAATAGCTCCTCCTTGGCAAATTGTCTTATATGCAGAGAAAGAGCAGCATTTGCCCTTTACTCTGCCGGATGGCCGCGCCGTGCGAAACGGCGGGCTTTTACTTCATATCGGGATATGCCTTGCGGATATAGGCATCGATACGGCGGACGGCCTCCTTCAGATTTTCATCGGAGTTGGCGAACACAAGGCGCAGATAGCCCTCGCCGCACGCGCCGAACGCCGAGCCGGGCACGGTGACGACACCGGCGCCTGTCAGCAGCTCCTCGGCAAACTCCTGCGAGGTCTTGCCGAACGCCTTGATATTGGCAAAGGCGTAGAAGCTGCCCGCGGACTTCTTGCAGCTGAAGCCGGGGATGGCATTGATGCCGTCGATGAGGATGTCGCGGCGGCGGGTGTAGTCCGCCACCATCTGCTTTACGCAGTCGGTGCTCTTGAGAGCCTCGGCAGCGGCGACCTGAGAGAAGCTGGACACGCAGGAGGCAATGGCCTCGTTCATCTGCGCCATTTTCTTGACGCAGGCGGGGTCGGGCGTGACCACATAGCCGACACGCCAGCCGGTCATGGCATAGGACTTGGAGAAGCTGTTGAGGACGAACACGCGGTCGCGCACCTCGGGCACCTGCGCAATGCTGAAGGGCTTCGCGCCGTCGTAG
This sequence comes from Bacteroidaceae bacterium, assembly GCA_963613145.1. Lineage (GTDB taxonomy): Bacteria > Bacillota > Clostridia > Oscillospirales > Oscillospiraceae > Vescimonas. Next base: position 10,152 of record CAVDXW010000004.1, read on the forward strand.
ACGATGGTGTCATACGGCTCGTCGGACAGCACCCACAGGTCGTGCTTCTTCACGACCTCGGCGATGGCAAGAATGTCCTCCTTCGTCAGCACCGCGCCGGTGGGATTGCAGGGGGAGTTGAGGATCAACGCCTTGGTGTGCGGCGTGATGCACTTCTCAATATCTGCGGCCATCATGCGGTAGTCGTTCTCCTCATAGGTGGGGACGGGCTTGGCAGTGCCGCCGGTCAGGGACGCCTGCCCGTAGTAGTTGGGGAAGCAGGGGTCGGGCACAAGGATCTCGTCGCCGGGATCGAGCAGCAGCATCATGGTCAGCATCAGACCCTCCATCGCGCCGACAGTGACCATCACATGATCGGCGGTGTAGCCGTCCCAGTGGGTTTTCTGATACTTCTCCGCCACCGCCTGACGCAGCACGGTCATGCCGGCGTTGGGGGTGTAGTGCGTCTCGCCCGCGTCCATGGCCTTTTTCGCGGCCTCCTTGATATAGGCGGGGGTGTCAAAGTTCGGCTCGCCCACCGTCAGCTTGATGGCATCGGGGTACTTGGCGGCCAGATCAAACATCTTGCGGATGCCGGAGGGCGGGTAGTTGCGCGCCGCTTTGGAAAATTCTCTGCTCATGGTAATATGTCCTTTCATTTGATTTGTTGGTGGAAACTCCGCCTCGACACTGTGCCGCGGCGGAGTCTCGCAGAATAGGGAAAAATGGAAAAGAAAGATAGCTTTACCGGAAATTACCGCTTAGTCCTTGGTAGCCAGCTCGGGGATCTTGGCAACGGATTCCTCGTTGGTCTTTTCCCACTTGCCGGACTTCACGCGGGCCTTGTAGTCCTTGATGGTCGCCCAGACCTGCTTGCGCATGGCGATGCACAGGAACAGGTTGCACACGGCGCACACGCCGAAGAAGAAGTCGAACAGGTTCCACAGCACGCTCAGAGCACCGACGGAGCCGATGACGGCGAACGCGCAGCCCAGCAGACGGTAGGGAACGGCGATCTTGTCCAGCTTCAGCGCGCTCAGGCAGATCTCACCGTAGTAGATGTTGACCAGCGCGGTGGTGAAGCCAAAGAATGCGATGATAACGGAAACGAAGATCGTACCGACAGCCTGATTGCCGATGGCAGTGCCGAAGGCCAGAGAGGTCAGAGCCGCACCGGTTTCGCCGCTGTCCCACACGCCGGAGCACATAACGACCAGAGCGGTCATGGAGCAGACGATGATGGTGTCAACAAACACCTCGGTGATGCCCCACAGACCCTGCTTGGCGGGGTGGTTGGCACTGGAGGAGGAGTGAGCCAGAGGAGCCATGCCGGTACCGGCCTCGTTGGAGTACACGCCACGGGCAAGACCCCAGCGGACAGCGAGGATAACGGTGGAGCCTGCGAAGCCGCCGGAGGCAGCAGCGGGAGTGAACGCATCCTTGAAGATCAGGCCGAAGGCGGTGGGAACATTGCCCGCATTCATCACGATGATGATGATGGAGACGATGGTATAGGCCAGAGCCATGAAGGGGACAACGATCTCGGCGAAGTGGGAGATGCTCTTCAGACCGCCCATCAGCACGGCCAGCAGCAGCACGGCGATGATGATGCCGACGATCAGGGGATTCACATCAAAGTAGGAGTTGATGGCGGAGGTGATGGAGTTGGACTGCACGGCGGGAGCGAACACCATGGCGCAGGCCAGAATGACCGCCCAGAGCACGCCCAGCCATGTCCAGTGCTTGCCGAGGCCCTTGCGCACGGTCCAGTAGAAGCCGCCGTGCCACACGCCGGTGACGGGATCCTTCTCACGGTACGCCATGCCCATGGTGATCTCGGTGAACTTCACGATCAGACCCATCAGCGCGACCGCCCACATCCAGAACACGGCACCGGGGCCGCCGGTGGCGATGGCGATAGACACGCCGGCGATGTTGCCCACGCCCAGCGTGGATGCCAAAGCGGTGCAGCACGCCTGGAACGGGGACACATTGCCCTCGCCGCCCTCGTGCTTCTCGAAGATCTTTCCGAGGGTATTCTTCAGGGAATGGCCGAAGAAGGTGAACTGGAAGCCGTGGTACTTGATGGTCAGCACGACGGCGACGAACACCGTCAGGATCAGCAGAGGCCAGCCCCAAAGCCAGTTGGACACGGCCATCATTGCGTTAACAATAAACATCTCTTTTCTCTCCTTAGTTCTGATTTTTTATTTAAATTTGCTTCAAAGCCTGTGGGATGGTGTGTATTCTCTCACCGCCTTTCCTGCATACCACAGAACTGATTGCCTGTATCACTGCGGAGTTAAGCCGTCCCGCACTCGTGCGCTACACTCGTGCGCTATTTTCATAATGTGAAACAACCTTTCGCATTATGAAGCCTTATGAATATTATCAGCGTTTGTCAAGCGAATGTCAATCCGCCAATTCCGACAAAATTTTCGCCCCGCTATATTGCAAAATGACAAGAAATAAGGTAATATGTAGATGTATTTTCATAATACGGAAAGGAAGCAGCATGAAGGATAACAACTCCGTCCAATCCATCGACCGTGTGTTGGACATTTTAGAGGCTCTTTCGGCCTCGCCTCAGGGAATGGCTCTGTCAGAGCTGGCAGCGGCCACCTCCCTGCACGCCAGCACCGCCCACCGGCTTCTGGCTTCGCTTGCGGCCAGAGGCTATGTGCGCAAGGACGGCGAAAGCGGAAAATACAGGCTGACGCTCCGGCTGTACGAAATCTCCCGCCGCGTCTCGACCGTCCTCGACCTTTTTTCGGCATCGAAGCCTCTGCTGGAAAAGCTTTCCAACGATGTCAAGGAGATCGTACATCTGGTGGAGCGCGACGGAAACGAGGTCGTCTATCTCCACAAATTTGAGCCGCTTCTCCGCCCCATCGCCATCACCTCCTCCGTCGGCCTGCACAATCCCATGTACTGCACCGGCGTGGGCAAGAGCATCATGGCCTACCTGCCGGAGAAGGAGGTGCGCACCATCTGGGACAATACGCAGGTGATACAATTCACCCCGAAGACCATCACCACTTGGGAGGCATTGCAGGAGGATCTCTCCCGCGTCCGTGAGCGCAGCTACGCGGTCGATGATGAGGAGCACGATCTGGGTGTGCGGTGTATTGCGGCCCCCATCTATAATTGGAACGGAACGCCCGTGGGAGCGATGAGCATTTCCGGCTCCGTTGCCAGAATGACCCCGGAGGCGGTAGATGAATTTTCGTCCAAACTCATCGGCACCGCCGGAAAAATCAGCGAATTGATGGGCTGGCAGGGATAAAGCCGCTCATGAAATTAAGAGAGACGGAAAGTGTTGGTGTACAACGCTTTCCGTCTCTCGCATGTTCGTACAATGGAGAAGCCATCGTATTCTTCCGCTGCTCCACTGTCGTTTCCGCGCTCAGGCCGCAGTCGGGATCGGAGCGCACGGCGGCGCAGAATGACCCCTTGGCGATCAAAGAATCGGCATCAGGCGTTGCCCTTTTATATATGTGGACAGAGCCTGTATGTCAGGTTCTGTTACTGCGGAGCTGTCTGCGCAAGGTGATTTTTGAAAAATTCAATGAAGCGTACGGCAGCGGGAGACGCATTCTCGATGCTGCGCACCACGAGCATGATCTCCCTGTAATACTGCGGCACGGTGGGGCGGCTGACCACGCGGTAGGAGTTCTTCGTCAGGATCAGTCTGCCCATATATCCGATACAGAGGTTATTTTCTATCAGAGAAAGAATAAGGTTGTCGTCACGGCTGGTGTACTCCACACGCGGCGCGATTTTGTTTTTTCGGAAGACACCCATGGCCTCCTTCTGACTGCCCTCGTCAAAGAGGGCTGTCGGTTCGGAGCTGTACGCAAGCAGAGGCACCGCCTCCGCCCCGGCATAGGGGCTGTCCTCCGACACGACCGCCACGAACGGATCGCGGCGCACCAGAAGGGAATCAAACCCCACGGGGACAGGCGCGTCCATAAAGCCGAAATCGACCTCATCGCGCAGCAGCATCTCGTTGACACCGGCGTCATCGCCCTCGCGTATCTCGATGCTGATGTTGGGACAGACTGCCTTGAACTCCTTCAGCACGGGGGCCAGCACATGGCAGGACACGCTGGAAAAGGTGCCGATGCGGATGTGGCCTATTTCTGCGCCCTTGAGCTTGGCGGCCTGCTCGGATAAAAGCTCCTGCGCGTCACGGAGCTGCTTGATGTACGGCAGCAGCTGCTCGCCGTCGCTCGTCAGCGTAACGCCGGATTGGGAGCGGTTGAGCAGCGTCATTTGCAGCTCGTCCTCCAGAGAGCTGATGATCTGGCTGACGGCGGACTGGGAATAGTTGCAGTGCATGGCGGCCTTGGACATACTGCCCAGCTCGGCCACTTTGAGGAAAACGGCATATTTAGATGTCACAGGAAACCCTTCTTTCCGCAAAATCGTTACCGTAATAGTAGCAGATTTCCTGTGCGCCTGTCAATTTTTATATCCCTAAGCGATGGCCTTGCAGGCATCGCCCTACCGAGATTATGCCACAGCTTTTCCGATTTTTGTTATCAGTAACCGTGAAGAAGCGTTTCACGATTTTTGATAACCCCACCAATGCGGTCGGCAGATAAGGCAATATGTACAAACGGCCGCTTTTCGCGTTGTGAAAAACAGATAAAAACGAATACTCACAGGAAACCCACAGAGCGTATATCCCCCGCCATAGAGGGGGATATAAGAAATTGTGAAGCGGCGATTTGCATATCGTGATTGGCTGTCGGCGGAAAAGTCCGTTATAATTGAGAGCAAAGACCATAGGCGGCACTGTGCCGCAAGGATTACAAAGGAGAGTAGATTATGGACAAAAACAAAGCTGTCATCATGGACGGCAACGAAGCCGCCGCGTATGTATCCTACGCATTTACGGAGGTGGCGGGCATTTTCCCCATCACGCCGTCCAGCCCCATGGCGGAGCATGTGGACGAGTGGGCCGCCAACGGCAAGAAGAACCTGTTCGGCCAGCCCGTGCAGGTGGTGGAGATGCAGTCCGAGGGCGGCGCGGCCGGCACGGTACACGGCTCGCTGCAATCCGGCGCGCTGACGACGACCTACACCGCGTCGCAGGGTCTGCTGCTGATGATCCCCAACATGTATAAAATCGCGGGCGAAATGCTGCCGGGCGTGTTCCATGTCTCCGCCCGCACCCTGTCCGCCCACGCGCTGTCCATCTTCGGCGACCACAGCGATGTGATGGGCGTGCGCAGCACCGGCTTTGCGCTGCTGGCATCCTCCTCCCCTCAGGAGGTCATGGACTTGGGCGCGGTGGCACACCTGAGTGCCATCCACTGCCGTATGCCGTTCCTGCATTTCTTCGACGGCTTCCGTACCAGCCACGAGATTCAGAAGATCGAGGCGCTCGACTACGAGGATCTGCGCCCGCTGGTGGATATGGATGCGCTGCGCGCCTTCCGCCGCAACTCTCTGAACCCCGAGCATCCCGCCACCCGCGGCACGACCGTGAACCCCGACATCTTCTTCCAGTGCCGCGAGGCGTGCAACGAGAAGGTCGCGTCCATTCCCGATGCGGTGGAGCACTACATGGCCGCAATCAGCAAGCTGACGGGTCGGGAGTACAAGCTGTTCAATTACTACGGTGCTCCCGATGCAGAGCGCGTCGTCGTCCTCATGGGCAGTGCCGCCGAGACCGCCAAGGAGGCCATCGACTACCTGACCGCCAAGGGTGAAAAGGTCGGACTGCTGAATGTCCACCTGTACCGCCCCTTCGCCGCCGACAAGTTCCTTGCCGCCGTGCCCGCGTCCTGTCATAAGCTGGCGGTGCTGGATCGCACCAAGGAGCCCGGTGCCATGGGCGAGCCGCTGTATCAGGACATCTGCTCCGTCTACAAGACGAAGGGCGGCGACATGACCATCGTGGGCGGCCGCTACGGCCTGAGCAGCAAGGATACCACCCCCGGCCAGATCATCGCCGTGCTGGATAACCTGAAGCAGGACAGCCCCAGGAACGACTTCACCGTGGGCATCGTGGATGATGTGACCCACACCTCCCTGCCCGTCACCTGCGACATCGACACCTCTCCCGACGGTCAGACCGGCGCGGAGTTCTGGGGCATGGGCAGCGACGGCACGGTGGGTGCCAACAAGAACTCCATCAAGATCATCGGCCATGCCACCGACCTGTACTGTCAGGCGTACTTCGTCTACGACTCCAAGAAGTCCGGCGGCCTGACGCAGAGCCATCTGCGCTTTGGGAAGGCTCCCATCCGCTCCCCGTATCTGATTCAGTCCGCCGATTTCGTGGCCTGCCACAACCCCTCCTATGTCCACAAGTACGACATGGTGAAGAACCTGAAGGAGGGCGGCGTGTTCCTGCTGAACTGCCCGTGGGATGCCGAGGGTTTGGAGAAGAACCTCCCTGCCTCCATGAAGCGCGCTCTGGCGGAGAAGAAGGCGAAGTTCTACACCATCGATGCCATCAGGATCGCCCGCGAGCTGGGACTGGGCAGCCGTACCAACACCATTTTGCAGGCCGCGTTCTTCAAGCTGGCAAAGGTTATCCCGCTGGAGCAGGCCGTGGCCGAGATGAAGGACGCCATCTATAAGACCTATTACAAGAAAAAGGGTCAGGCCGTGGTGGACATGAACAACGCCTCCATCGAGCACGGCATCAACGAGCTGGTGGAGGTGGCCATCCCCGCAGCATGGGCAAGTGCCAAGGACGCGCCCGTGGAGCGCAAGGCTCCCGACTTCATCCGCGAGGTCGTGGATGTGATGAACCGTCAGGAGGGCGACAGCCTGCCCGTGTCCGTCATGAAGAAGTACGGTCTGGAGGACGGCACATGGCACGCCGGCTCCACCAAGTACGAAAAGCGCGGCGCGGCGGTCGATGTTCCCCAGTGGGATATGACCAGGTGCATCCAGTGCAACCAGTGTTCCCTCGTCTGCCCCCACGCCGCCATCCGCCCCGTGCTGCTGGACGAAAAAGAGGCCAAGAACGCTCCTGCGGGCTTCGAGACCATGAAAGCCACAGGTCTGGCTCAGTATCAGTATCGTATGCAGGTTTCCCCCTATGACTGCACCGGCTGCGGCAGCTGCGTGAATGTTTGCCCCGCCAAGGAGAAGGCTCTGACCATGCAGCCGCTGGAGAGCCAGCTCGGTCAGGCGGCGAATTGGGAATATGCCGTGGAGACCGTCACCGTCAAGAAGGATGCCGTCAGCGACAAGACCGTCAAGGCCTCCCAGTTCGCCAAGCCCTACTTCGAGTTCTCCGGCGCGTGCGCGGGCTGCGGCGAGACGCCCTACATCAAGCTGGTGACCCAGCTGTTCGGCGACCATATGTACATCACCAACGCCTCCGGCTGCTCCTCCGCCTACGGCGGCTCCACCCCCAGCACCCCCTACTGCACCGACTGCAACGGCTGCGGCCCCGCCTGGGCGATGAGCCTGTTCGAGGACAACGCCGAGTACGCCTACGGCTATCTGCTGGGGCAGGATGCCATCAAGCGGCAGCTCAAGGCCGCCGCGCAGACGCTGGCCGACAAGGGCGTGGCCGCCGAGGTGTGCAAAAACTATATTGACAAGGCCGAGAGTGCCGCCGAGTCCCGCGTGGCCGCCGACGCGCTGCTGGCGGCTGTGGCCGGTGACAAGAGCGACGAGGCCGAGTTCATCCGCAATAATAAAGAGTTCCTGACCAAGAAGTCCGTGTGGGCGTTCGGCGGCGACGGCTGGGCGTATGACATCGGCTACGGCGGACTGGATCATGTGCTGGCCTCCGGCAAGAACATCAATGTGCTGGTGCTGGATACCGAGGTGTACTCCAACACCGGCGGACAGTCCTCCAAGGCCACCGCTGCCGCGGCTATCGCCAAGTTCTCCGCCGGCGGCAAGGTCACGAAGAAGAAGGATCTGGGTCTGATGGCCATGAGCTACGGCTATGTATATGTCGCACAGGTGGCCATGGGTGCCGATCCCGCCCAGACGCTCAAGGCCATTCGCGAGGCCGAGGCGTATGACGGCCCGTCCATCGTCATCTGCTACTGCCCCTGCATCGAGCACGGCATGAAGGCCAGCATGGGACTGAGCCAGATCGAGGAGAAGAAGGCGGTCGAGTGCGGCTACTGGCATCTGTACCGCTACGACCCGCGCCTGAAGGCGGAGGGCAAGAACCCCTTCCAGCTGGATTCCAAGGCACCCACCGGCGACTTCCAGCAGTTCCTCATGGGCGAAAACCGCTACGCCTCCCTGAAGCTCTCCTTCCCCGAGAAGGCGGATGCCCTGTATCACAAGGCCGCCAACGATGCCAAGGAGCGTTATGAGGGCTATGTGAAGCTGGCGAAGGAGTAAGGTTGAGATCCGAACGGCTCGACCCATGAGCCGGTGCTCCGTCAACTATGTGCAGCAGCTTACCACCTCGATTTTTCAGAAAGTCCCGCACGCAGCTTTTCGGCAAGCCGCCCCGTCCATTTCAAAAGAAATGGACGGGGTATGCTGTTTTATCCCCCTTTACACGGCAGGGCGGGAGGTGGTATAATATTGGCAGGAATCAACACGGAATAGGAGGTTTTGTGATGAGATTGCTGTTCAAGGGCGGCTCCGTTGTCACCGGCAAGGGGGCGCGCCGCGCCGACATTCTGGTGGAGGGCGAGAAGATCGTGGATGTCCGCCGCAACATTATTCCCATCGATGCGAAGGTGGTGGATGTGAGCGGGATGCTGCTGTTCCCCGGCTTCATCGACGCGCACACCCACTTCGATCTGGATGTGTGCAGCACCACCACGGCGGACGATTTCGCCAGCGGCTCCCGCGCCGCGCTGCGCGGCGGCACGACCACCATCATCGACTTTGCCTGTCCCAACAAGGGCGAGACGCTGCATGACGGTCTGCGGCTGTGGCACGAAAAGGCGGACGGCAGGTGCGCCTGCGACTACGGCTTCCACATGACCATCGACGACTGGAACGAGACCATCGAGCGCGAGATCGATGACATGTACGCCGAGGGTATTTCCTCCTTCAAGATGTATATGACCTATCCCGCCATGATGATCGGCGACGAGGCCATGTACAGGGTGCTGAAGAAGCTGAAGGAAAAGGGCGGCATCTGCGGCGTTCACTGCGAAAACGCAGGGGTTATCGACGCGCTGATCGCCGAGAAGAAGGAGAAGGGTGAAAACGGTGTCCACTGTCATCCCGAGACGCGCCCCGACATCATGGAGGCCGAGGCCGTGGGTCGTCTGCTGCGCATTGCCGAGCAGGTGGACATCCCTGTGGTCATTGTCCACACCACCAACGTCGAGGCACTTGACGAGATCGCCTGCGCCCGCTGGCGCGGCCAGAAGGTGTTCGTGGAGACCTGCCCGCAGTACCTCATACTGGACGACAGCGTGTACTACAACGAGGACTGGCTTCAGGCAGCCAAGTATGTCTGCTCTCCCCCCATCCGCAGACGCGCCGACCGCGAGGCACTGTGGCGCGCCATCCGCCGTGGCGAAATACAGACGGTCTCCACCGACCATTGCAGCTTCACCACGGCGCAGAAGCTGGCGGGGCGTGATGATTTCACCGCCATCCCCGGCGGCGTCCCCGGCGTGGAGACACGCGGCGAGCTGATCTACACCTTCGGCGTTGCCGGACGCAGAATCGGTTTGGGCGCGATGTGCCGTGTGCTCGCGGAGAATCCCGCGAAGCTGTACGGCCTGTACCCGCGCAAGGGTGTACTTGCGCCCGGCTCGGACGCCGACATCGTGGTGTACGACCCCAACGATGATCATGTGCTCCGCGCCGAGGATATGGTGGGCGCGGCGGACTACAACCCCTACGAGGGCGTTGTGACGAGAGGCTCCATCCGCGAGGTGTGGCTGCGCGGCAAGCCCGCCGTCTCCCGCGGCAAGGTGCTGGCGGGGTCGGACGGCATCTACCTGCGGCGCGGCAAGTGCCAGCTGTAAGGAGGCCGCGCCATGCTGGACAAGACCTTGGGCTATCTGCTTTGCTGCCAGTCGCCGGCACTGTTTTTGGCGGCGGCAGCGTTGCTGGTGGCTTACCTGACGGGGCGAAAACGCAAGGTGCGGGCGTTTTTCCGCCTGCTGCTGTGCCTTCTGTGTACCGCCGGAGCCGTAGCACTGTATTTCCTTGGGATATACAAGGAGTATTTCACCATCCGCGATTTCTTTCAGATTCGCGCAGCGGGCTGGATAGGACTGGCGATAGCGGCGTTTTTCGTGCTGCTGGCACTGGTAAAGGCGTTCTTTGCCGCCGCCGATGCGCGGCGTGAGCAGAAGGCCGCCGCCCGCGCCGAGAATCAACGGCTGAACGAGGAAGCGCAGGCCGGGGCACAGGATGCGGCTTCCGCAGAGGAGATGCAGCCTCCTGCGGAGGAGAGCACCGCCGCCGATAGCACGGGCGAGGGCACCTCTTCCACTGTGTGACAGATACGGGTCGCTGCGGTAAATACGGGAAAAGCCTTGAAGCCTGCCGGCTTCAAGGCTTTTGTTCATCCGGCTGTTCGTCCAGCAGGTGCAGCAGCTTTTCCCTGTCGTTCTCCGCTCCGTCCAGCACGGCACTCAGGAGTAATTGCAGCGCATCGCCGATCTCGCGGCCGCGAAGACCCCGCGCCAGCAGGTCATTGCCGTTGACCGCGAGGTCGCGGACGGAGAAGCACTGCCGCTTGGCCAACAGCGCGTTCAGAATGTCCTCCGCCTGTTGGATGTCGCGCAGGCGGGAGCGATCGTCCGCGCTCTGTGCGGCGTTGTCCGCCCGCTTGACCGCCAGCAGCTGCCGAAAGGTCTCCTCTCCCAGCTGCGACACGGCGCGGGCAATGGCCTTCTCCGTGCGGGGAATCTCCCGGTCGTGCCAGCAGACCAGCGTGACGATGCGCTCCGCCGTGCATCTGTCCATGCGCAGGCGGCGGCAGACGCACTCCGCCAGCTCCGCCGAGAGGCACGGATGGCCGTAAAAATGTCCCGTACCCTGCGCGTCCTGCGTGAAGCAGGACGGCTTGCCCACATCGTGCAGGAGCATCGTCCAGCGCAGCACCCTGTCGGGCGGCGCGGCGGACACCGCGTGTGCGGTGTGCCCCCAGACATCGTAGATATGGTGGCGGTTGTGCTGGTCGAAGCCCACGCAGGGCAGCAGCTCCGGCAGGAACACCCCCAGCGCGGCGGGATAGTCCGTCAGCACAGGGAGGACAAATTCCCCGCAGAGCAGGCGATCCGTCTCCGGCAGGATGCGCTCTGCGGCGATATAGCGCAGGAGCGGGGCTTTCTCCCGCAGGGCATCGGCGGTGTGCGCTTCGATGGAAAAGCCCAGCACGGAGGCAAAGCGCAGCGTGCGCAGAATCCGCAGAGCATCCTCCTCGAACCGCCGCGACGGGTCGCCCACGCAGCGCAGGATACCCGCCCGCAAGTCCTCCCGTCCGCCGAACAGATCGATGATGTGCCCCGCTGTGTCCATCGCCATGGCGTTGACCGTCAGGTCGCGGCGGGCGAGGTCGTTCTCCAGCCTGTCGGAGAAAAACACCTCATCGGGGCGGCGGTGGTCAGTGTAAGTGCCGTCCGTGCGGAAGGTCGTGACCTCGATGTGCATTTCCCCCGAACGCACGGTGACGGTGCCGTGCTTGAGCCCCGTGGGGAGGGCATAGCCGCCGAACAGAGAGAGCACCTGCTCGGGGCGTGCGGCGGTGGTCACATCCCAGTCGCTTGGCTCGCGGCATAGCAGTGTGTCGCGGACGCAGCCGCCCACGGCGCAGGCGGCAAAGCCTGCACCGTTCAGACGCTCCAGCACATATCGCACCGGCTGCGGCAGCATACGGTCGCCTCCCCTCGTCAAGCTTCGTCCCCCGCCGCCGCATACCGTCAAAAAAGCCGGTTGCACGGGCGGGGACAATGTATTATAATAGTACAGTAATTTTTCTCTCCCTGTCAAGGAGGCATTTGCCATGTTTCATCCCATCGAGGACTTTCATAAGTATATCGCGCATGGAAAGCGGGTGCATTTAGCGGGCATAGGCGGCGTGAGCATGTGTGCGCTGGCAGAGGTATTGCAGGGCATGGGCGTGACGGTGCAGGGCTCGGACATGACCGACAGCGACACCGTGCGGCACCTGCGCAGCGTGGGCATACCCGTGGCGATCGGGCACTCCGCCGAAAATCTGAACAACTGCGACGCGGTCATCCGCACCGCCGCCATTCACGACAGCAACCCCGAGATCGCGGGAGCCGTAGCGCGGGGCATCCCCGTGTACGAGCGGGCGCAGGCGTGGGGAGCTATCATGCAGGGCTACCGCAACGCCTTGTGCGTGTCCGGCACGCACGGCAAGACCACCACGACCTCCATGGCGACGCACATCTTCATGGCGGCGCAGAGTGACCCCACGGTGATGATCGGCGGCACACTGCCGCTGCTGCACTCCGGCTACCGCGTCGGCAGGGGAGACACCATCATTCTGGAGAGCTGCGAATACTGCAACTCGTTCCTGAACTTCTTTCCCACGGTGGCGGTGATACTGAATGTCCACGCCGACCATCTGGACTTTTTCAAGGATCTCAAGGACATTGAGCACTCCTTCCATGACTTCGCCGCCCTCGTGCCCCCACGGGGCTACATCATCGCCAACGCCGATGACGAGGGAGCGCGGGAGGCGGTCAGGGGTCTTGCGCACCCCGTGTTCACCTTCAGCGTAAGGGATCGCGGCGCGGACTGTTACGCGGACAATGTGTCCTTCTTTGACGGCTGCGGCGAGTTCGACGCCGTTATCGGCGGCGCGGTCTACGCCCATGTGTCGCTGCATGTACCCGGCAGGCACAATGTGTCCAACGCGCTGGCGGCGATCTCCGCCGCGTATGTGCTGGGCATCCCCGGCGAGGCAGTGACGGCAGGGCTGGCGTCCTTTACGGGCGCGGGACGGCGGTTCGAGTACAAGGGCAGCTTTAACGGCGCGGAGGTCTACGACGACTACGCGCACCATCCCGACGAGGTGCAGGCTCTCCTGAATGCTGCTGCCGCACTGCCGCACAAGCGGCTGATACTGGCATTCCAGCCGCACACCTACACCCGCACCGCCGCGCTGTTTGACGACTTTGTGCGCGTTCTGCGGCAGGCCGATCGCGTGGTGCTGGCGGAGATATATGCCGCCCGCGAGACGAACGAGCTGGGCATTTCCTCCAAGGATCTGGCTGCGCAGATACCCCACGCCGTGTACTGCCCCACACTGGAGCAGACGGCCGATGAGCTGGAAAAGCTGGCGCAGCCGGGGGATATGGTCATCACCGTGGGTGCCGGCGACATCTACCGCGCCGGAGAAATACTTCTGAAACGAGGTAACGCACAATGAAGCTGTCCGCCGTATACCACAACGCCCGTCCCGAGGGTGCGCTGCTGCCACAGGAGGCGGCGGCCTTCGACCTGCTGGACAAGCTGGGAATAGAATATGACCGCGTCAGCCATGACGCGGCGTTCAACATGGATCTGTGTGCCGATGTGGGCGGGGTACTGGGCGTGTCCGTGTGCAAGAATCTTTTCCTGTGCAACCGGCAGAAGACCTGCTTCTATCTGCTGTGCATGATGCCGGACAAGCCGTTCCGCACCAAGGATCTCAGCGCACAGATCAACTCCGCGCGGCTGAGCTTTGCGCCGGAGGAGGAGCTGTGGGAGCTGCTGCACTGCCATCCCGGTTCCGCCACCGTGCTGGGGCTTGCCAACGACACGGAGCAGCGCGTGCAGCTGCTCATCGACCGCGAGGTCTATGACGCACCGTATTTTTCCTGCCACCCGTGCATCTGTACGAGTACGCTGAAGCTGAAAACCGCCGATGTGCTGGAAAAGCTGCTGCCCTACACGGGACACACGCCGATCATCGTTGACCTGTAAGAGCTGCTGCGCCGCTTTGCGCCTTATCGATATAAACAGCCTCCCCCGACTGTATCGGGGGAGGCTGTTTGCTATGCCTCAAAACTTGTCCTTGTTGAATATCCGCAGTATCTCGTCAAAGGACTTGTCCATCTCGTCCTGTCCCTGCTCGCCCTTTACCTCATCGAGGGGCTGGGGCGCACCGCCGGAGGATGCCTGTGCCGGCTGCGTGACGGTGGCGGCATTGGCCGCCTGCTGCGCCTCGTCAAAGCCCGTGGCGATGACGGTGACGCGGATCTCGTCGTCCAGTGTGTCGTCAAAGGCTGCGCCGAAGATGGTGAGCGCATCGGGATGCACCGCCTGCTGCACCAGCGTGGCGGCCTGCTCGACCTCCTCCAGTCCGATGTCCATGGAACCCGTGACATTGATCAGCACGCCCCGTGCGCCGTTGATAGAGGTCTCCAGCAGAGGAGAGGAGATGGCCATGCGTGCGGCTTCCTCAGCCTTGCCCTTGCCTGCGGCGCGGCCAACGCCCATATGGGCAAGCCCTGCGTCCTTCATGATGGCCGTCACATCAGCAAAGTCGAGGTTGATGAAGCCCGTGTCGCGGATGAGGTCGGAAATGGACTGCACCGCTTGACGGAGCACATCGTCCGCAATCTCGAAGGCGTTGGCGAAGGTGATCTTCTGGTCGGTGGCGTATTTCAGCCGCTCGTTGGGGATGATGACCAGTGAATCGACCTTGCTGCGCAGCTCCTCGATGCCCTGCTCCGCCTGCGTCATGCGGCGACGACCCTCGAAGCCGAACGGCTTTGTGACCACGCCGACGGTGAGGACACCCGCTTCGCGGGCGATCTCCGCCACCACGGGAGCCGCGCCTGTGCCCGTGCCGCCGCCCATACCGGCGGTGATGAACACCATGTCGGTGTTTTCGAGAGCCTTTGCCATCTGGTTGCGGCTCTCCTCCGCGGCCTTGCGCCCGACCTCGGGGTTGGAGCCTGCGCCCTTGCCGCCGGTGAGCTTTTCGCCGATCTGAATTTTATAGGTAGCACTGGAGGCATTCAACGCCTGCTTGTCCGTATTCACGGCCACAAAATCAACGCCCTGTGCGCCGCCGCGTACCATGCGGTTGACCACATTGTTGCCGCCGCCGCCCACGCCGACGACCTTGATGCTGACGACATTCTCAGGGCCGGTTTCCAATCCAAAAGCCATGTCTGCTCCTCCTACCATAGTTTGTATGAAAATGAGCGGCTGTTTCCGCGTAAATGCTATATCTTGTATTGTATTACGAATCGCCGCAAGCGTCAAGGGAAAGTGCCCATTTTCCCGAAAAAGTTTTGTGTCGAAGGGTGTCATTCAGGGATAAATCTGGCCTTCCCATCCTGCATCATATTGATCGTCCCCGTCTCGTTGACCTCCAGCTTCTCCACCACCGCCAGCAGATAGTCCAGCTTGTAGGCGTAATCCGCGTCCCACGGGAAGCAGACATCGAAGCGATCGAGATACCGCAGTGTGAGCTGCGAGGCATCGCTCATGTCTATTTCGGATACATCGGCCGCCATGGAGCGGCTGTCCAATGCCTTCAGCAGCTCCAGCAGACGCTCCAGCATCAGCTCCTGTCCCTCGGCCGCCGTCGCCTGTGTGCCGACCTGCGGGTCAACGAGCGTCAGGCCGACGATCTGTATCCGGTCGCGGACGGCGGAGGCCGCCATCTCATCTACGATGTTCCCCGTGTCGCACAGCAGGTAGGCCTTGCCGTCCTGCACCACGGCGGCGGGGTCGGCACACTCCGTCACGATGATGGACAATCCGTCCGGCAGCATACGGCGGAACTGGACCGTCTCGATATAGGGCAGCGTCCGGCGGATGCGCTCGGCGGCGTTGAACTTGTTCATCAGGAACAGATTGTCGCCCGTTTTGACCTGCGCGGCGGCGATGATCTCGTCCGAGGTGTAGCGGCTGTTGCCGCTGACCTCGATGGTGCGTATGCGGAAAAACAGCGTCAGAGCCAGCGCGATGGCGGTGCAGGTCAGAAGGAATGCCAGCAGCTTGTAAAGGAAGCTGAAGCTCCCCCTGCGCCGTTTGCGGTTGTAATGCTTTTGCTTTGCCATCGTCTGTACTCCTTCGCTGTTGTGTGCTCAGTTATGCTCGGTGATGTGTGCGCCCAGTGCGCACAGGTGGGCGGGCAGGTCGTCGTAGCCGCGCCGTATATGTCCCACACCCTGCACGGTGGTGATACCCTCAGCGGCAAGCCCTGCCGCGACCAGTGCCGCGCCGCCGCGCAGATCGGTGGCCATGACCTCCGCGCCGTGCAGCTGCTCCGTGCCGCAGACCACCGCCACGCGCCCCTCGGTGCGGATGTCCGCGCCCATGCGGATGAGCTCCGGCACATGGCGGTAGCGGCTCTGGAAGATGTTCTCCACGAACACGGTCGTGCCGCGTCCCTGTAGCAGTGCGGCCATCAGAATGGCCTGACAGTCGGTGGGAAAGCCCGGATAGGGTGCGGTCTGCACGGGGGCTATGGCGTGCAGCGGCGTGTCGCGCCGCAATCGTATGTAGTCCTCGCCGCAGTCCACGGTGCAGCCCGCCTGACGCAGCGCGGTGGTCACGGCGGCCAGATGGCGGTGCTCCGTGCCGCGCAGGGTGATGTCTCCGCCTGCGGCGGCGGCCGCGCAGAGATAGGTCGCGGTGACGATGCGGTCGGGCAGCACACGGTGCGTGCAGCCGTGGAGCGGCTTTCCCGGCGACACGGTGATGACCGAGCCGCCCGCGCCCCGCACCTCCGCACCCATGGCGCAGAGGAACGCTTGCAGATCCGCTATCTCCGGCTCCCGTGCGGCGTTGCATATCACGGTTTCGCCCTCCGCGCCGCAGGCGGCGAGCATGGCATTCTCCGTCGCGCCCACGCTGGGCGTGGCCAGCAGGAGCTGGCAGCCTGTCAGACGGTGTGCGCGGCAGCGCAGAGTGCCGCCCGCCTCGGTGATGTCCGCGCCCATGCTGCGCAGCGCGGCGAGATGCAGGTCGATGGGGCGCGGCCCCAGCTCACAGCCGCCGGGGTAGCTCAGCTCCGCCCAGCCGCACCGCGCCAGTATCGCCCCCAGAAATATGACCGATGAGCGCATCCGCCGCATCAGCGTCCGGGGTATGTCGCAGCGGGTGAGGGCGGTGCTGTCCACCAGCAGATCGCCGCCGTCCCATGTGACGGTGCAGCCCAAGTACCGCAGGATGTCCGCCGCCGACTCCACATCGCTCAGGTGCGGGCAGCCCGCAACGCGGCAGGTATCGCCGCTGAGAAGCGTGGCCGCCAGTATCGGCAGCACGCCGTTTTTGGCACCCTGCACCACGGTTTCGCCGCGCAGCGGTGTGCCGCCCCGAATGGTGATATAACTATTCATGTGACCCCTCCCGTTCCTCTCATCAACAGCTACGCCATTGTATGAGCGGACAGGGGGAAAGGGTTACTTGCGCACTAATGCCGTTACGGTGTCGTAGATACGCGCCGTGGCGTCGGGAATGCCCAGCTCACCCATCGCCCGTGCCATCGCCGACCGTTTTTCCCCGTCCGACAGGATGGCCTTCACAGCCTCGTACAGTCCGTCACCGCTGCTCTCCGGCTCGGTGACGACCACCGCGCCGCCGTGCTGCTCCAGCAAGCGGGCGTTCTTTTCCTGATGGTTGTTGGTGACATAGGGCGAGGGCACGATCACGGCGGGCTTGCCCAACGCCGTCAGCTCGCTGATGGTAGAGGCTCCCGCACGGCACAGCACCAGATCCGCCGCCGCCATCACGATGTCCATATCGTAGATGTACTGGCGCACATCCAGCCGCTCCGAGCGCGGCAGACCCAGCTCACGGAGCTTTTGCTCCACGATCGCCCAGCCGCCCTTTCCCACCGCGTGAATGTGGCGGAAGGGATAGCCCTCCGCGTCCTCGCGGCGGAAGAAGTCCACCATGCACTCGTTCATGTGTCCCGCGCCCAGACTTCCCCAAAAGGATACCACAAGAGGGGCATCATCGTCAAAGCCCAATTTTTTTCGCGCCGCTGCACGGTCAAGACGGAAGAAGTCCCCGCGCACGGGCGTTCCCGTAACGGCGATACGCTCGGGGTGCTTATAGTGGCGGCGGCACTCCTCGAAGCCGACCATGATGGTGTCGGCATAGCTCTCCAGCATTTTTGTCGTCAGGCCGGGCACCATGTTGCTCTCGTGTACCGCCGTGGGAATGCCCGCTCGTGCGGCGGCCTTCACCATGGGATAGCTGGCGTAGCCGCCCGTGCCCACGACCAGATCGGGTCTGAACTGCCGCAGGATCGCCCTCGACTCATGGCCGGAGGCGGCCAGTGCCCGCAACGTGTGCAGGTTGTGGCGGATGCCCTCGGCATCCAGCCGCCGCCGGAAGCTGCCGCCCTCCACGGCGGCGTAGTCATACCCCGCCTTGGCAACCAGCTCCCGCTCCATACCCGTGGGCATACCCACGAACAGGACGGCTGTGTTCGGATCCTTTTGGCGCATATAGCCCGCCAGCGCGAGGGCGGGATTCACATGTCCCGCGGTTCCGCCGCAGGTGAATATCACTCTCATTGTGTTACGCTCCTAAATCTATATACAATTCGTAGTATTTTGACTAAATACTACAATTTGTTGTCGGATTTTGCGTTTTTACCCCGCCTTGGGCGCGGGTATCTGCCGCGATACACTCAGGACGATGCCCATCTCCACCAGCTGAAGGCAGAGTGCCGTGCCGCCGTAGCTGAAGAACGGCAGGGAGATGCCCGTGGTCGGAACGAACCCCGACACCACGGCGATGTTCAGAAATGTCTGCAAGGCGAGGTGGGTCATCACGCCCACCGTCAGCAGTGCGCCGAAGCGGTCGCGGGCGTGGAGCGCGATCCAGAAGCCGCGCAGAATCAGCATGGAGAATATCAACATGATGACACACGCGCCGATCAGCCCCAGCTCCTCGCAGATCACGGCGAAAATGAAGTCGTTGTACTGCTCCGGCAGGTAGAGGAACTTCTGCCGTCCCTTGCCCAGACCTACGCCCAGCAGTCCGCCCGAGCCGATGGTGATCAGGCTCTGCGCCAGCTGGTAGCCGTCGCCGTAGTAATCCTTCCACGGGTTGTGCCACATCTCGATACGAGCCGCACCGTACTTGATGATGCCGGCCTCTGCCAGCTTGACGAACAGAAAGCCCAGCGCGCTGACGCCGCCGATGCCCGCCGCCACGATCCATCTCTTTATGCCGCCCACGATCATCAGCACCGCGCCGGTGGCGAAGATAAGGATAGTGCCCGACAGGTGGGGCTCCAGCATCATCAGTACGCCGATGACCGCCAGCAGTGCCGCGTAGGGCAGTATGCCCTGCCGCCATGTCAGCATTCTCTCCCGCTTTTTGGAGATGGTGTCGGAGAAATAGACGATGACGGCAAGCTTGGCTATCTCGGAGGGCTGGAACTGGAACACGCCCTTGATGCCCAGCCAGCGCGTGGCGTTGTTGGCGGTGATGGCCAGCGGATTGTGGGGAATGATGACCAGTATCAGCAGGAACAGGGCAAACCCTACCAGTATCCGCGCCGCGCCGCGCCACCGCTGGTAGTTGATCTTGCCCACCACGAACATGGCGATAAGGCCGACAACGGCAAAGAGCAGCTGCCGCTTGAAGTAGTAGGTGCCGTCCCCCGTGTCGTAGTAGGCGCGGGGAAAGCTGGCGGAAAACAGCATGATAAGGCCGACAGTCGTCAGCAGCAGCGTCAGAATGAGGAAAGGCATATCCACCTGCCCACGGGCGGCGGCTCTGTGCCTGCGCTCCGTCTGCCGTCTGTGCTCTATCTGCGCCCGACGCGCCTGCTGCTCCTCACGGGTCATGGAAATCCCTCCCCTCCCTATTGATTTAACGCAAAATCAAAAGCTGAACCGCTGGTACACCGCGAAAAAGGCGACAACGCAGCCGATGATGCTGACAGCGGTGAACAACGCCACCACCTTGGTTTCCTTCCAGCCGCACATCTCGAAGTGGTGATGCAGCGGAGCCATCTTGAATATGCGCTTGCCGTGGGTCAGCTTGAAATAGCCGACCTGTATGATGTCGCTGAGCGTCTCGCAGATATACACGATGCCCACCGGTATCAGCACCAGCGGCATGTCGTAGGCAAACGCCAGTGCCGCCACCGCGCCGCCCAGAAACAGCGAGCCCGTGTCACCCATGAACACCTTCGCGGGATAGTGATTGTACAGCAGAAAGCCCAGCAGTCCGCCCACCAGTGCGCCGGAGAACAGCCCCAGCTGTGCAAAGCCCGGCCACACCGCCGCCATGACGAGGAAGAACAGCCCCACGGGGATGGTCACGCTGCTGCTCAGGCCGTCCAGCCCGTCGGTGATATTCACCGCATTGACCGTGCCCACTATAACGAACGCCGCGAAGACGAGATAGACGATCCACGGCAGCACAAGGTAGACATTGCGGAACGGAATGTACAGGTTGGGGGTCAGCATCCCTTCATAGCGCATCAGGCACAGGAACGCCACCGCCGCCGCAAGCTGCAAAACAAACTTCTGCGGCGCGGTCAGGCCGGTGTTGCGGTGGTGCTTCACCTTCTGATAGTCGTCGATAAAGCCGATACCGCCGAACACCAGTGCGAACAGGTACACATACAGGTGGACAAGACTGCCCGCCGCCATGTGCTGCCAGCCCAGCACCAGTATGGTGACACCGATGCCGATGATGAACGATAGCCCGCCCATGGTGGGCGTGCCCTGCTTCGTCATGTGCCATGTGGGGCCGATCTCCTTGATGGCCTGCCCCGCCTTCAGCCGCCGCAGCACAGGTATCAGCAGCTTGCCCGCCGCAGCGGTGACAAGAAAGCTGACCGCTATCGGCAGCACGATCTCCGTAATTCCCATAATTGCTTGCTCCTCCCCTCCGCACGGCGCGGAGGTCTTTTCTTATCTTATTTCCGCATCTCCCGCAGGTGCTCGGCCACGATGACCCGCTCGTCCATAGGGTAGTGCTTGTGACGGATCTCCTGATAGTCCTCGTGTCCCTTGCCCGCCAGCACGATCACATCGCCCGACTGCGCGTTGTCCATGGCGTAGTGTATCGCCTCCACGCGGTCGGGAATGGTGACATACGGCGTGGCTGTACCCTGCATACCCGCTAAAATATCGTTGATGATGGCCATAGGCTCCTCGGTGCGGGGATTGTCGCTCGTGACAATGACGAGATCCGCCAGCCGTGCGGCGATCTCACCCATGACGGGCCGCTTCGTCTTGTCGCGGTCGCCGCCGCAGCCGAACAGTGCCACCACGCGCCCCTTAGCGAACTCTCTGGCGGATTGCAGCACCTTTTCGAGCGCATCGGGCTTGTGGGCGTAGTCGTTGAGCACGGTGAAGTCCGTCCCCGGCGTGGGGATAATCTCCATGCGCCCCTTTACGCCGTGGTTCTTCGCCAGCGCGTCGGCACACTCCGCCAGCGGCACGCCCAGATTCCAGCAGCACGCCATGGCATCAAGCGTGTTGTACACGGTAAACAGCGCGGGGATGCCCACATGGACATGGCACCACTCCGTCTCCGCCTCCGCGTCGAAGTCCACGCTGCCCGCGTGCAGGGTGATATTCTTTGCCGCGAGGCCGGCGGAGGCGTTGACGGCGTAGGAAAACCGCCGTGCGCAGGCCGCATTGCGCATCAGCCGCTCCGCCCACGGGTCGTCGGCGTTATAGATGCCCAAGTCGCACTGGCGGAAGAGCAGTGCCTTGGCATCGCAGTACGCCTCCATCGTGTGGTGGAAGTCCAGATGGTCGCGGCTCAGGTTGGTGTAGATGCCCACGGCAAACCGTATGCCGTACACACGGTCGAGGCTCAGCGCGTGGGAGGATACCTCCATCACCACATGGGTACAGCCCGCGTCCGCCATCTCGCGCAGCAGGGCTTGCAGCTCGTAGGACTCGGGCGTGGTGCGCTCGGTGTGCAGTGCCCTATCGCCGATCATGTTCTGTATGGTGCCGATCAGCCCGACCTTCGCGCCCGCCTTCTGCTCCAAGATGCTCTTGATGAGGTAGGTGCTGGTGGTCTTGCCGCTCGTGCCCGTTACACCGATCATTGTCAACTCGCGGGAGGGGTGGTCAAAGCGGTTGCCGCCCACCACCGCCAGTGCGCGGCGTGTGTCCGCCACGCGCACAAAGGGCACATCGACTGCGGGCGTTTTCTCGCACAGGACGCATACCGCGCCCTTCTCCCGCGCCATGGGAATGTATTTGTGCCCATCCGTCTCCGCGCCGGAAACGGCGATGAACAGATCACCCGCCGCCACCTGCCGTGAATCGTAGCGCACCTCGCATATTTCGCTATTCATATCGGCGGTGCTCTCTAAAACCTCCAGCCCCGCCAGCAGCTCGCACAGCTTCATGGTCGCTCTCCTTTGCATTTTGATACCTGCTATTGTACCACATTCCTTTTGCGTATAAAAGGGAACGGTGTGCCCTTTGTCGGGCAAATCGTGGCGGGTCAGTCCGTCACGGAGGTGTCGCCGAGCTGGACGGTGATGACCGTTCCCGCCTCAACCTCCGTGCCCTCCTCTACGGACTGGGAGAGTACACGGACGGAGCTGGATTCGCTGCCTGTCGTGCCGGAGAAGCGTATCAGCAGTCCCGCAGCCGTGGCGGAGGTGTTCGCCTCGGAGGGCGTTTTGCCGATGAGACGCGGCACCACGCACTTGTCGGTGGGCTTATCCTCGCCCGCGTACAGAATGACCACGGATTTGCCGGGGATGATCGCGCCGCCCGCCGGCGTTTGGTCGGTGATGGTGTCGCCGTCGCCCACAATCTTGCAGCTCAGGGCGCGCTCCTGCATTTTGGCCTTCGCCTCGTCCACGGTGCTGCCGATGACATTGGGCACGGTCGTGTCCATGCCCAGCAGCTCCTCGGCGGAGTAGCTCGGCTCCACGCCCAGATAGGGCAGTATCTCTGCCATCACGGAGCTGGCGGTGGGGGCGACCATGTTGCCGCCGGAGACATAGGTCCCCGTGGCACGGCTGGGGGTATCCATCGTGATGAGCATGATGACCTGCGGGTCGTCCGCCGGTGCAAAGCACAGGAAGGACACCACGACATCGCCGCTCTGCCCCTTGTCGGCCGTGCCGGTCTTGCCGCCGACGCGGTAGCCCGCCACCTGACCGTTCTTGCCCGTGCCGCTCGACACCACATACTCAAGGCATTCGCGCACGGTGGCGGAGGTCTGTTCGCTGATGACCTGCCGCACCGGGGTGCTGTCGTGCCGGTAGGTGACATTGCCCTCGCTGTCGGTGATGCGCTCCACCAGATACGGCGTGTGCAGATACCCGCCGTTGATGCAGGCACTCTGCGCCGCGATCAGTGCCAGCGGCGTGACCGTAAAGTTCTGGCCGAAGGCGTAGCAGGCGAGGTCGAGCTGGGTGAAGCTGCTCTCTGCGGCGAAAACGCCCGTGGCCTCGCCGCCGAGGTCGATGCCCGTCGTCTCCATCAGGCCGAATGCACGCATATACTCGTAGAATTTCGTGTTTCCGATGCGCAGCCCGTAGTTGATGAACGCGGGGTTGCACGAGTTCCCCACCGTCTGCACCAGTGTCTGCAAGCCGTGGCCGGACTTGCTGGAGCAGTGGATGGTCTGCCCCGAGACGGTCACGCTGCCGCCGCAGTTGATGGTCGTCGTCTTATCCACCACGCCCTCCTCCAGCGCAGCGGAGAGCGTCAGTATCTTGAAGGTGGAGCCGGGCTCGTAGGTGTCGTTCAACGCCTTGTTGCGCCATTGCAGCAGCTGCATCTCCGCCAGCGTGCTCTCGCCCCGCTCGATGCGCTCCTGCAAGGTCTGGTCGCTCACCGTCAGGAAGTCGTTCAGGTCATAGTTGGGGTAGGAGGCCATCGCCAGAATGCCGCCCGTGTCCACATCCATGACGATGCCGCTGACACCGTTGGCTGCGGAGAATTTGTCCATCATGGACTCCAGACCCTTTTCAAGATAGTATTGGATGGTCGCGTCCAGCGTCAGCGTGAGGTCGCTGCCGTTTTTCGCAGCGAAGTACTGCTCATAGGTGTAGAGCATATCATTCTCCGCCTGATCCTTCGCGGAGATGACCAGCCCGCTTTGCCCCTCCAGCTCCTCCTCGTAGTACGCCTCCAGCCCGTACAGCCCCGTGTTGTCGTCGCCCACGAAGCCGATAACCTGCGCCGCCAGTGAGCCGTAGGGGTAATACCGCTTGGTGTCCGCCATCAAATGTACGCCGCTGATGTTGTTTTCCTCGACATATTCCCGCACCCTGGCGGCGACATCCTCGTCCGCCCGCAGCTTGATCATCTCGTACTGCGATTCCACATTGTCCATCCGCTTGCGGATGGAGGCGGCGTCCTTGCCGAGTATCTCCGCCAGTCCCGCCGCGAGGGAGTCCTTCGTCCATGTGACGGGATTCTCCGTGTCGTTCAACGCCTCGTTGATCTCCTTGGGGGAGAGAATGACCGTCTCCGCGCTGGTGGAGATGGCGAGAATGTTCCCGCTTGCATCGTATATCGTGCCGCGTGACGCCGTTACCACCGTGCGCCATGTCTGCTGGTTAACGGCCTTGCTCTGCAATTCATCGTGCCGCTTGATCTGCAAATCGAACAGACGGAAGAACAGCAGCACGAACATCACGATGCCCATGAAGATCATCAGCACAAAGGTGCGGGTCTGTATGACCCGGTTGGCGCGCCGTATGTTCTCGCTTTTTCTGTTTTGACTGCCGTTTGATGCCATGCTCTGTACCTCCTGCGCCCCTGTGCGCCGCCTCTACCCCGTGCGGTATAGACCAAGCAAGGAGCAAGAAGTCTCCTTCTTACTCCCTGCGCTCCATAGCTACTATACTGCCTCTCAGCGGAAATATTCCACTATGTATGCCAGAACCTCCTCCACCCCTTCGGTGAAGCCCCCCAGCGCCGCGCCGCCGCCTGCGGCGTACAGCTCTACGCTGTCCGTGCCGGAAAGGTCGATGTACTGTATCTGGCCGCTGCTCGGCTTGGACATGCCCGCCGCCTGCGCCGCCTCCTTCACGGTGGCGAGGTCAAAGGTGCGCTCATACTCCGTCAGCAGTGCGGTATGCTGCTCCTCCAGCGCGGATATTTCCCGCTTGATGGAGGACACACTGTCGGAAACCCCCGTAAGCTGCACATAGCACAGCATCAGCGCGATGACCATGCCCAAAACCAGCACCGTGCCCAGCAGCACGGCGGGCGAGGGACGCGCCGCCGCCTGCGATGCACTGCGGCGACGCTGCTGCGGCTGCATTTGGGGCTGCGCGGGACGCGCTTTTTTTTCGGGAAGCCTTCCCGCGTCATCGAGCTGCCGTTCACGCGCCAAAGCGTCCAGATCGTAGGCGAGAGAGCCGTCGGTGGCGGTGCGGTACTTTTTATGCTCGGCCATGGCGCGTTCACTCCCTCCTGCGGCGGTTCTTTTCCGCCGATACTTCGCTGCACCCGCTTGCCATACACAAAGTACGGCGGTACGGCTGCGCCTCGTCCCGGCGAAAATGCTCCGCCGGTGCTTTGTTATAATTTCTCCGCCACGCGCAGCTTGGCACTGCGGGCGCGGGGATTGCGCTCCAGCTCTTCCTCACCGGAGACGATGGGCTTGCGGGTTATCAGCTTCACCCTCGGCTTTCTGCCGCACACGCACACGGGGAACTCCGGCGGGCAGGTGCAGCCTGCGGCAAGCTCCTGCAAGGTTTTCTTGATGATCCTGTCCTCCAGCGAGTGAAACGAGATTACCGCCAGCCGCCCGCCCCTATTCAAGTGCGCCGTGGCCGCCTCCAGCATGGGCGGCAGCGCGTCCAGCTCGCCGTTGACGGCGATGCGTATCGCCTGAAAGCTCCGCTTGGCCGGATGCTGCTTTTCGCGCAGTGCTTGCGGCGGCATGGCCGACTTGATGATGTCCACCAGCTCCAGCGTAGTCTCAACAGGTCTGCGCTCGCGGCTCTGCACAATGCGCTTGGCGATGGCGGGCGCGTACCTCTCCTCGCCGTACGCAAAGAGGATACGGCGCAGCTCCTCGTAGCTCCATGTATTCACCACCTCGCGGGCGGTGAGATACGCCGTGCGATCCATACGCATATCCAGCGGCGCGTCGTGCATATAGCTGAAGCCCCGCTCCGCGTCGTCCAGCTGCGGGGACGACACACCGAGGTCGAACAGCATACCGTCCGCCCCGTCTATACCCAGCTCGGCGAGAATGTCGCCGATACGGTCAAAATTGCTGTGGACAAGCGTCACCCTGTCCCGATACGCCGCCAGACGCTCCTGCGCGGCGGCAATAGCCGTCTCATCACGGTCGATACCGATGAGCCGCCCCGTGGTCAGATGCTTCACGATTTCCAGAGAGTGTCCGGCGCGGCCGAGCGTGCCGTCCACATAGATACCCTCGGGCTTGAGTGCCAGCGCGTCCATGCACTCCGGCAGCAGTACCGGCACATGGCCGTGGTCTGTCTCCCTCGTCATACCGCTCACAGCCCCAGCTCCGCCATGGAGCTCTCCAGCTCGCCGGAGGCAAAGGCGTGCTCCTCCAGCTCAGCCCAGCGTGCGGCATCCCATATCTCCGCACGGTCGAAGCTGCCGATGACCACGACCTCTCTGGTCAGTCCCGCGTACTCACGCAGCTTGGCGGGGATGAGGATGCGCCCCTGACTGTCCGGCTCGCAGTCCGCTGCATAGGCGAACAGTGCGCGCAGCTTCTTTATCTCGTTGTAGGACAGAGCCTTCAGCTTGTCCATAAACGCGCCCCAGCTCTCATCGGAGTAGACCGACAGGCAGTGATCCTGCCCCACGGTGATGTGAAAGGTCTGCCCCAGCTCCTTGCGCAGGGCGGCAGGAATGAAAAGGCGACCCTTGGCGTCGATGCTGTGCGTATATTGACCTGTCATGGAGCCGCCTCCTCTCCGAAGCATCGTTTCCTGTGGAAAACCGTGGGATTGTCCCCCACAAATAGGGACACTACCCCCACAATCCACCACTTATGAGGCAAGTATACATAACACATAGAAAAATTGCAAGAGGAAATTATGTCTACCGGCAGACGGCATTTCCGTCATTCTCTCACTTTTCGTCCGTTTTCCGCATCGTTCTAAAACGCTTGTTCGATAAATGCAGCGATAAAAAGCCGCCGGACACAAAATATAGTGTCCGGCGAGCATGTACTACACATCATGGTGTATTGTTGTGCAAATCGCAGAAATTTTTGTTTAGATTTTGTTGGTTTTTCTCAAGCGAGCAGCGAAGGAGCTTCCACCTGCTGTGGAAAACGGGAGGGAGCACCCCCGTGAGTGTGCTCCCTCCCGCAGAACGGTGCATGAGGGCGGGACAGAGCCCCGCCCTCACGAAAGCAGTATTTTTACTTCTGCTCCGCCTTTGCCGCAGATTCGTTGAGCTGCTGCCGCTGCGCCTGCATCTGCTCCTTGCTGGCGGCGCGGAAGCGGGCGCGGGACTCCTGCACCTCGGTCAGCGCGGCCTGGATAGCCTCCTCCGTGCGGCGCAGTGCATCCTCGGTGTAGGTGTTGGCCACATGGTACAGCTCCTTACTGCGATCCTCGGCGCGGCGGATGATCTCGCTGCTCTTCTGCCGCGCAAGCTGCAAGGTCTCGCTCTCGGACACGATGGTGCGGGCATCCAGCTCCGCCTGACGCAGCATCTCCTGCGCCTCCTTCTTGGCACCGGCCACATACTCGCTGCGGGCGGTGATAAGCTCCTGCGCCTTTTTCAGCTCAAGGGGAAGCTTGGCGCGTATCTCGTCCAGCAGGTCGAGTGCCTCGTCGCGCACGATGATACATTTGTCGGAGCTGAAGGCTACGCTCTTGGCCTCGTCGATCATACCGTAAAGCATATCCAAAAGTCGCTGTACATCTTTTTCTTCCATAGCAGTCCGTTCCTTTCTTTTTTGTCGGTGCAGGAGGCTCAACCCTGCTGCCGCATCAATTCCTCGGCCACCGATGCCGGTACATATTTGTTCAGGGGCTGGTGGTAGCGGATCATCTCGCGCACCATGGTGGAGCTGAAATGCGCGTACTCTGCGCTGGCGGGCAGCATCACCGTCTCCAGCCCGGGGCAAATGCCGCTGTTGATGTGCGCCATCTGGGCCTCCAGCTCCCAGTCGGCGCAGCTGCGCACGCCCTTGACCAGAATGTGCGCATCCTTCTCCCGCGCAAAGTCCGCCAGCAGTCCGCTCCATTTCTCCACCGTCACATGCGGAATGTCCGCCACGGCGCGGCGTATCAGCTCCAGCCGCCGCTCGGGGGTAAACATGGGCTGCTTTTTCTCGCAGTTGACCATCACGCACACGCACACGCCGTCAAAGCACTGCGCGGCGCGGCGGATAATGTCCAGATGCCCCAGTGTGATGGGGTCGAAGCTGCCGGGATAGATGGCGATATTCATTCTGCTTCCTCATTTCCGCCGCGATGGTACACCGTCAGCTTGATCTTGCCGTATTTATACTCCCGATACAGGGCGTAGGGGGCGGGCATCTCCGGCAGCACCGTGTCCGCCGCGCTCTCCGCCACAATTATACCATGTGCGCGGCAAATGTCAAACGCCGCAATATCCGTCAACGCCTGCTGCAAAAGTCCGCTGGCGTAGGGGGGATCCAGAAGCACGATGTCGAACCTCTCGCCGCTGCGCAGATAGGGCAGCGCGTCGCCCTGCCGCACCCGTGCCCTGTCCGCCAGACGGCACAGTGCGAGATTTTCCTGTATCAGCTTTACCGCGTCCGCCCTGCGGTCGATGAACACGCACTCCGCCGCGCCGCGGCTGAGAGCCTCGATGCCCAGCTGCCCTGTTCCGGCGAACAGGTCGAGCACCCGCCGCCCCTCAAGGTCGAATTGTATGATGGAGAACAGGCTCTCCTTTACCTTTCCCGTGGTGGGGCGGGTCTCCAGCCCCTCCAGCTCCTTCAACACGCGGCCTCTGGCCGTGCCCGTGATCACTCGCATAGTCTGCCTACCCCCTTGGGTCAGAATTCCGAAACGGTATCATAAATATCAGAATACCACACGAATCCGAGAATGGCAATAAAAACCGTATCAAGCGCAGGGGAAAAGTATGTAGGACTACAATATATTTTCAAATCAGCGTTGCACAGGCTCCGCACCTGCTTCGCAGGGTGGCCGCCGGTATGAGCCGAGGTAATATTTGACAGGCCGAGCAAAAAAGACCGCCCATGCGGTCTTTTTTGCTGTCACCTGCTTTACACCCTTGCCAGCTTGTCGTTGCATTTCTGCAAAAAGCGGGCGTTGTCGATGACGGCGCGGGTATGCGTTCCCTCGCCGATCAGCCCCTCGGCGTCGTGCGCCGTGACCTTAAAGGTGATCATTTTGCCGTTGGCGGATACGCCCGTCACCTCGGCGGTGGCGGATACCCTCATCCCCACGGGAGTGGGTGCGAGATGGCTGGAGCTTATCTCCACGCCCACGGTGCCCTTGCCCTCCGGCAGCTCACCCTGCACGCACTGCATGGCGGCGTATTCCATCAGTCCCATCATAAACGGTGTGCCGAACACCTCCAGCCCGCCGGAGCCGATGGCCCTGGCGGTCATGTCCGCCGTAACGGTCTTTTCGGCGGTATAGGTCATGCCGATCTCGATCATATTCGTTTCTCCTTCTATACTCCTAATTGCGTCCACAGCTTATCGTAGAATCTCAGCGTCTCCTGCGGCAGATTCACATACAGCTCGCACCGTGCGCGCACCTCGTCGGGTATCGCCATGATATTGTATATCTCCTCGTCCAGTGCCTCGCCGTATGTCTCCGCATAGTAGGCGGGATACTCTGCCAGTGCCTCGGCGTTGGGGGACGCATACCAGATGTAGTCCATATTCGCCAGATTGCTGTCGGTGGACGCGATGAAGTTGATCCACTCCATAGCTTCGTCCTTATGCTGGCTGGACTTGAGCACGCACATAGCGTCCACGAACCAGTTGCTCCCCTCCTCGGGGATGACGAACGCCAGATCCTCGTTGTTCTCCAGCATGGTCAGGTAGTCGCCGGCGTAGTACATGGCAATCGCTGCGTTGCCGCCCTCCATCTTGCCGAATACCTCGTCCATGACGAACGCCTGATACACGCCCTCGTCCTTGGCGTTCTTCACCAGCTCGAACGCCTCGGTCAGCTGCCCCTCATCCGTCGTGTTGATGTCGTAGCCCAGACAGCACAGCGCCGCCATCAGCGCATCGCGGGAGTTGTTGATCATCAGCACCTGTCCGGCGTACTTTTCGTCGAACATGGCACTCCAGCTTGTGATGGGTTCGTCCACCATCGTGGTGTTATAGATGATCCCCACGCTGCCCCATGTATACGGCACGGTGTACTTGTTCTCGGGGTCGAAGCTCAGGTGGGTGAACTGACTGTCCATCAGCTCAAAATTCGGAATCGCGTCGTAGTCCAGCTCCGCCAGCATGTCCTCCTGAATGAGCCGCGCAATCATGTAATCTGACGGCACGATCACATCGAAGTCCGCGCCGCCCATCTTGATGAGCGAATACAGTGCCTCGTTGCTCTCGGCGGTCTGGTAGTTGACACGGATGCCCGTTTGCTCCTCGAACTCGGTGATGAGCGACTCGTCTATGTACTCGCCCCATGAGCAGACATTCACCACCCGCTCGCTTCTCGCCGCCGCACCGGTGACGATCAGTGCCGCCAGCAGCACACACGCCATCGCCCCTGCGCCGGCCTTTTTCCACACGCCCGTGCTCCTTCGCGGTGCCGGCGCGGGAGGAGCCTCCGCGTGGCGGCGGGCGTGGCTCTGCTGGTGGTTCTCCCGCAGGTTGATGATGGCCAGCAGGATAAGCACCGTGACGAACAGCAGCGTGGACACGGCGTTTATCTCCGGGCTGACGCGCTTTTTCGTCATGCCGTAGATGGTCATCGCCAGCGTGGACGATGATGTGCCCGCCGTGAAGTAGCTGATGATGAAATCATCAACGGACATGGTGAACGCCGTCAGCGCGCCGGAGACGATGCCCGGCTTTATCTCCGGTATAATAACCTTCCAGAACGCCTGCATCCATGTGCAGCCGAGATCCTGCGCCGCGTCGATGAGATTGCGGTCCATCTGCCGCAGCTTCGGGCCGACGGAGAGAATGACATACGGGATGTTGAAGCAGATGTGTGCAATGAGCAGCGTGCCGAAGCCCATCGTCAGACGCTCCGGCAGCACCACAAGGGACTGCCAGCCGTTGACCCACACGGCGAAGCTGTGCCAGGTGCTGAAAAACACCACGAACAGCAGGCACAGGCTCACGCCCGTCACGATGTCCGCGTTCATCATGGGGATGTTATTCACCGCCATAAGCCCCGTGCGGGCGCGGCGGCGCATACCGTAGAAGCCGATAGCGGCAAAGGTTCCCGCAGCGGTGGCGATAACGGTCGCCAGCAGGGACACCAGCAGCGTGGTATACACGCTGTGCATAATCAGGCGGTCGTTCAGCAGCTCGGCATACCAGTACAGTGAAAAGCCCTTCCACACGCTGGAGCTGTTGCCCGCATTAAAGGAAAAAATAATCAGGATGATGATGGGCGCGTACAGGAACAGTCCCACCAGTCCCAGCAGCACGCGGTTTCCCGCGCTGTTGCGGCATCTCATAGCATCACCGCCTGTTCCTCACCCTCGCCGAAGCGGTTCATCACCAGCATACACACGACGACGATGATCATCATCACAAGCGAGATAGCCGCGCCCAGCTGCGGGTTGTACGCACCGCCCAGGAACTGCCGCTCGATAAGGTCGCCCAGCAGCAGCTCCGTGCCGCCGCCCAGCATACGGCTGATGGCGAAGGTGGACACGGACGGCACGAACACCATCGTGATGCCCGACAGCACACCGGGCAAGCTCAGCGGCAAAATGACCTTGCGGAACACGGTCAGCTTGTCCGCGCCCAAGTCGCGGGCGGCCTCTATGAGCGAACGGTCGAGCTTGATGATGACGGAATAAATAGGCAGTATCATAAACGGCAGATAGTTATACACCATACCCAGCACCACCGCGCCCTGCGTATCTATCATGGTGAAGTACGCCAGCTCGCTTCCCGTGAGGCGGTTGTACAGAGCGATGATGCCCAGCCGCTGGAAAAGCTGGTTCAGCAGGCCATTGTTCTCCAAAATGGTCATCCACGAGTAGGTGCGCAGCAGGAAGTTCATCCACATTGGCAGCATGATCAGCACCATGGCCGTGCGGCGGAACGAGTCCCCCTCCCTGCTGAGCAGGTACGCCGCGGGGTAGCCCATCAACAGGCAGAGTGCCGTGGCGATCAGTGCCAGCTTGAACGACCGCCCGAACACGGCGGCGTAGCCGCCCATCTGGACGAAGTTGTCCAGCGTGACTCCGCCCTCCGCCGAGGAAAAGGCGTAGACGACCATGATAACGATGGGAGCCACCACGAAAATCGCCATCCACACCACATACGGCACGGCGAAGCGGGAGAGCTTACTCTTCATCCTCGCTCTCCTCCTCTTCCGCCTCCGCTCCGGCGTCTGCCAGCTCCTCGTACTCCTCGGAGTAGGACGAGTAGTCGCCGAACAGCCCCGAATACTCGCTCTTTTTCATAATGTGGAAGCCGTCGGGGTCTATCTTCACGCCGATACGCGCCCCGACGGGAGAGTGGTCGGTGGTCTGTATCAGCCACTTGAAGCCGCGGAAATCCACGATAATATCGTACTGCATCCCCTTGAAGGTCACATTGGTGACGGTGCCCACAAGCTGTCCCTGCTCCACGGGTACGATGTCGATATCCTCCGGCCGGATGACCACATCCACCGGCTCGTTTTCGGCGAAGCCGCCGTCCACGCAGGGGAACTCCCTGCCGTACATCTTCACCACCCTGTCGCGCAGCATCGTGCCGCTGAGGATGTTGCTCTCGCCGATGAAGTCCGCTACGAAGGCGTTCTTCGGCTCGTTGTAAATATCCTCCGGGGTGCCGATCTGCTGGATGCGTCCCTTGTCCATCACCACCACGGTGTCGGACATGGTAAGTGCCTCCTCCTGATCGTGCGTTACATATATAAAAGTGATGCCCATCTGCTGCTGGATGCGCTTCAGCTCGTTCTGCATATCCTTGCGCAGACGCAGATCCAGCGCACCCAGCGGCTCGTCCAGCAGCAGCACCTTCGGGCGGTTCACCAGTGCGCGGGCGATCGCCACGCGCTGCTGCTGTCCGCCGGAGAGCTGATCGACGCGGCGGCGGTCAAAGCCCTTCAGGCTGACCACCTCCAGCATTTCGCCGACCCGCTGCCGTATTTCGTCCTCCGGCACCTTGGCAATGCGCAGGCCGAAGGCGATGTTTTCAAACACATCCAGATGCGGAAACAGCGCATACTTCTGGAACACCGTGTTGATCTGCCGCTTGTGGGGCGGGACATCGTTTATCCTCTCGCCGTCGAAGGTCACATCGCCGGAGCTGGGCGTGGTAAACCCTCCGATGATGCGCAGCGTGGTGGTCTTGCCGCACCCGCTGGGACCGAGCAGCGTGAGGAACTCGGAATCGTTGATATAAAGATTGATGTGATCGAGAACCAGCTCGTCGTCAAACGCCATGCAGAGATCCCGCAGGCGAATCAACTCTTTGGACATTTATCCTCCTCCATTCAACAGTAAAATAGCCCTCCTCCGCGGTGACGGCAGCGCGTCTGTTCACGCACCGCTTCGCCAATCGGAAGACGGCAGATACAATATATATTGTGCGTTCCGAAAAGTCAATGAATTTCGCGCTTTTTCTCGAAAAATTTCCGCACACGGCTTTTTGAAAGCGGGCTGGACATCAAAGAGATTCAGTATCTCGCGGGGCATACAACGGTAGATATGACGCTCCGCGTCTCAGCCTGTCAAAGAACCAGTGACCTCCTGCGTGTGAAGATATGATGAGGGGCGGAAAGCGTTGGTAGCCAACGCTTTCCGCCCCTTTTGCATACTTTCGGCTCAGTGGAATGTCCATTGTGTCCGCCCCATACTGCCCGGTCACTTCCGCGTTTGGGTCACGGTTTGGCTCAGGTCAGGGTTCAAACCGCAGCTCTGTTCGCGTCCATATCAGGCTGCATCATGCCGGAATTGGGCTGCATCATACCGCCGTTGAAGCCGCCGCGGGGCGCGTCCTGACCGGGCTGGCCTGCGGGAGCAAACTGGCCGCCTGCGGCAGGCTGGTCATCGGGCACAAAGGTGTCATCAAAGGTGGGCTTCTGCGCGGGATTGAGATCCTCATCGGGCAGGGGCTTGTCCTCCGGGGCAAAGTCACCGTCGATGGGGTCGGGCTTCTCGCTGGGGGCCAGACCGTCGTCGGGCACAGGCTTCTTGTCGGGGTCGAACTCCCCGTCCATGGCGGGCAGGTTGTCGATGGTCACGGAGACTGCGTTACCGTCCTCGTCCAGCTCCACCGTCAGCATATCGCCGACCTCGATGTCCTCCGCAGCGGCCTCCTCGCCGCCCTCGGTGATGGCCGCGTCAGCCACATCCACCTCCACGGATTCGGCCTCGGGCGGCTGCTTCATGTCGTCCTGCTCTCCCTCCGGCTTGGTGGGAGGCGTCAGGTCGTTGGAGACTTCGCCGTCCGGCTTGTCGGGAGGCAACTGCCCCATGCCGTCATGCCTCTGGTCGGGTGCGCCCAGCGGGGCAAGCTCCAGAGTAACTGTGGTGCCGTCAATGTCAGTGACCTTGCCTATCAGAAGGCTCTCGTCCCTGTCGGCGGCGATGGCACTGACGAGGCTGGCTCCCACCACGGAGACGGTCAACGCGGAGGCGCAGATCGCCGACAGCACTTTTTTCTTGTTCATCATAGGTAAAACTCCTTTCGTTTTCGTCCGCGGCGGTGTGCCGTGAACTTTGTTGTGCCTTTTATCATACGGATTGTTCTGAAAAAGTTCTGAAAGCGCGGACACAATTTTTTTCAGAAGTCTTTAAGCACTTTTTAAGAATCGCCCGTATGATAGACATCGGACACAGATGTAAAGGAGCGTGTACATATGAACATTCTGATCGTGGAGGACGAGGTATCCCTGTCCAACGCACTGGAGCATATATTGAAAAAAGCCGGTCACATAACCGATGTCGTGGGGGACGGACAATCCGCACTGGACTATGCCCGAGGCTTCTCCTACGATCTTTTGCTGCTGGATGTGATGCTGCCCAAGCTGGACGGCTTCACCGTGGTGCGGCAGCTGCGGACGGAGGGGATCGCCGTCCCTGTTCTGATGCTGACCGCGCGCAGTGCCGTCCCCGACCGCGTGGCCGGACTGAACGCCGGAGCGGATGATTATCTCACCAAGCCCTTTGACCCGACAGAGCTGCTGGCGCGTGTCAACGCCATGACCCGCCGCACGGGTGCGGTGGTGATGGAGGAGCTGTCCTTCGGAGATGTGACGCTGTCGCTGAACACGGCGCAGCTCTCCCGCGGCGGCAGCAGTGTGCAGCTGAGCCCCAAGGAGCTTCAGGTGGCGCGGCTGCTGCTGGGCGAGCCGTCCATGACCTTCACCAAGGATGTAATCATCAGCCGCGCATGGGGACTGGACTCCGAGGCCACGGACAACAGTGTGGAGGCGTATATCTCCTTTTTGCGGAAGAAGCTGCGGTATCTGAATTCCAAAGTGATTATCCGAAACCTGCAAAAAATCGGCTATCGGTTGGAGGTGGAGCCATGAGAGCCTATCGCAGACGCTTTGTGCTTTTCAATATGCTGATGGTGGGCATCGTGTTGACGGCCATGGTCGCCGGGGTAGCGGTGTATATGTACCATGACTACTACAACAGCTTGCAGGACACCATGACACAGGTGGTAAAGCCTCTGACCGCCCTCTCCGGCGAGACGGCGGACGAGACTGCCTCGGCAACGGATGAAACTCCCGCCGCATTCGCATTGGATGATGCTGCCGCCGAGACAGCAGAGACACCCACCGCCGATGCGCCGGACGGCGAAGAAGCGGTTATGACCGAGACTGCGGCCGAAGCCTTATCCGCTGCCGAGGCGGTGCTGCCGCCGAGGGAGAGCGCGGTGCAGATAATGTCCGTCAGCGCGGCGCAGCCGATGATGCAGGGCGGCGCGCCGCAGCCCGCCGATGGCGGCATACCCGCGATTCACCCCGAGGAGGGCACCGATCCGACCGAATTTGAAACGGCAAAGCCGCCGGCGGGCGCAGCGGAGCAGAGCCCCGATGATGCGCCGCAGCAGTCGCCCTCGGAGTCGGCAGAGCAGCCGGCGGAGCGCATACCGCAGCCCGCCGGCGACACATCCGCTCAAAAGGCGGACGGCACGGCGAGGGTGAGCCGCCGCAAGGACATCGCCGCCGTAGTCTATGACACGGAGAGCGACAGCGCAGCGGTCGTAACCGCCTCCGAGGATTTGGACGAGGACACTCTGGAGACTGTCCTGCCGCTGATCGCCGCGCAGGAGGAGGACTTCGGCACACTGGAGGAATACGGCCTTATCTACTACCGTGACAGCAGCGGCGGCGCGGAGGCCATTGCCCTGACGGACACGGGATATATCGGCACCTCCATGGCTGATCTGTGCCTGACGCTGGCGGCGGTTTGGCTGTGCGCCATGCTGTGCTTCTTTGCGGTAAGCCTGTGGCTGTCCAAGCTGGCGGTGCGTCCCATGGAGCAGTCCGCAGCGCGGGAAAAGCAGTTCGTGGCGGATGTGTCCCATGACCTGAAAACGCCGCTGGCGGTAATCGTAGCCAACAACAGTATTTTGATGGAGAACCCGCAGACCCCTGTGGGCAGCTTGTCTCGTTGGGTGGACAGCACGGGACAGGCGGCGCGGCAGATGCAGCGGCTGGTGGACGAGATGCTGACCCTCTCCGCCGCCCAGCGGGGAAGCGAGACCGCACCCGTGCCGATCGACCTTTCCGATGTGGCGGAGAGAGCCGCCTTGCAGCTCGAATCGGTGGCCTACGACAGGCAGGTAACGCTGGAGACGGAGATTGCGGAGCATATCACCGTGTCAGGCAGTGCGGAGTCGCTGCGGCGCATTGCCTCCGGCCTGATGGAGAACGCCATCAAGTATGAACCCGCCGGAGGGCGCGTTACCGTGACGCTCTCCGCCGCAAAGCGTCAGGCGCGCCTCACGGTACATAACCACGGGTCACTTATTCCGCCTGAGACATTGCCCCATGTGTTCGACCGCTTCTACCGGGGTGATAAGAGCCGCGGCTCTGCCCAGGGTCACGGTCTGGGATTGGCCATCGTCAAGCAGCTGACAGAGAATCTGGGCGGCAGCATCACCGTCCGCAGCAGCGAGACGGAGGGGACGGTATTTCTCGTTGCCCTTCCGAGAAAGGAATCCTCGCAGACGCAGACATAGAGTGACTTTGCTGCCATATAATCGAGAATGCTATCATATAACCATGGGTAGCGTTGACCAGTTGGTCAACGCTACCCATGGTTATGTATTGCCTACGATTCCTTCAACCACTGCTGGAACTCGTCCGCGGTGATGGCTCCGTCGTCACATCTCTTTTTCTGCTCTCTGG
Source organism: Bacteroidaceae bacterium (assembly GCA_963613145.1). GTDB lineage: Bacteria > Bacillota > Clostridia > Oscillospirales > Oscillospiraceae > Vescimonas. Next base: position 47,458 of record CAVDXW010000004.1, read on the forward strand.
CCTGCTCACTCCACGCGTAAAACTCACTGTCGCTGATACGCCCAGCCTTGATCCACGCAAAGCGGCGCTTGTACTCCCTGCGGTAGACCTTGAACACAGGATCATCCGCCTGCTTCAGCGTCCACTGCTGGAATGCACCCATCAGCCGACAGCTGGACTGACCATCGAGTGGTGTGCGGTCGCAGTACTCTGCACTGACACGGCCTGTCTGGGCAAAGTACCGCCCGCAGTTTTTGCAGCGGCGCACAGTGATGCTGCGCTCCACGCAGGTCTGCAAAGAAAAGCTGATCATATCCGCCACAGAATTCGCGTACAGCACCGGCGCACAAGCATCGCCATCCACCGGCTCGAAGCGCGTGGTGAGCAGGCGGAATGGGAACAGTGCCGTGTCACTGGGCTGGTCAGGCTGGTCGAAATGATAGTATCGCATGACCTGCTGGCTGGGTTCGCGCCCGGCCTTGTCTATGTCCAGTATCAACTCGAAGAACCGCCGGATCTGCTTTTGGTACAGCGGCAGTTCCTCCGACAGCGCCCGCAGCTCGTTCAATGCCTCTGATACCGCAGTCGTGGCGTTCTCAAAACCTACGGAATGGAGATAGAACCACTTGGTATACAGCACACGGAAGAAGCTGTGTGTATCCGCCAGCGCTCCCAGCTTGGCCATGGCGTTGGTCACACGTTCGCGGTCAAGGCTCTCCAAGTCATCGGAGATACACCGAAGCACGATGGAAGCCTTTTCTATATCCAGTTCTGTGAATGACAGCAGCGACTCCAAAAACGGAAAAAGCTTTCGCTGTGACGGCGCACCCTGCGCACCGAAAGCATCACTTTCAATGACCTCATGCCTTCCGGGGAAATACATTTTGCAGTACCACATAGCGTCCTCCAATTGTGGACTAATTGTAAATATTGCTCGACAGCATTGACAGACTTTGCCGCCTCTGTTATGATAGACTCAAACAAAATGTCTAATCAATATTGCAATTAGTCTACATCATCCGCACAGCCATGTCAACAAAAATCGGAGGTATCTATTGAACTTACAAAACAACAAATCGAAAAACTTCACACCACTGCCTAACGAAATATTCTCTCTGCACTTAAGTACCGGTGAGCTGGCCACCTACGCTGTACTGATGCGGCTGGAAGACCCGCGCACCTACGAGTGCTGGCCCAGCTACGAAACCATCGGTAGAGCCATCGGCAAAAGCAAGAGTTCCGTCAAACGCTATGTGACTGGATTGGTAGAAAAAGGTCTCATCACCGTAGAGCCGACGTCGGTCATGATGCAGAATGGGCTAAAGAAAAACGGCAACCTGCGTTACCACATTCGCCCCATCCGCGAAGCGGTGGAGTGGTACACACAGCATCAACTGTACCTTGCCGAAGCCGCCGCCGAACGACATCGGGTACAGCGGCAACTGGCAACACAGGTCGCAGAGCCGCCGTGTTCGCCCCTGTGAGCCGCTGTGTGCCCTCGCAGGGCAGGACGAGTGTCACAGGACGCTGGGAGGCAGGGGAGGCGGAGCATCGCGCCTTCAGCGCGATGGCAAGTTTCGCGTTTGTGGTACGGTTTTCGGCCCTTGGCCGAAACCGCTCCCCAAACGCCGAATGCGGGCTAAGCCCACACCCCTTTTCATGGAGGAGCAACGTATGAAGAAAGAAGAATTTATCCGCGTCCGCGTGGCGGGATGGCAGAAGAAATATATCTCACTTCAGGCGGAGAAGGCACATAAGTCCCTCAGTCAGTATGTGCGGGACGCGGCTATGGACAAGGACGTGACGGTCATCGACGGCGTGGATGACCTCATCCGTGAACTGCGGCGGCAGGGCAATAACCTGAACCAACTGGTCATCATGGCGCGGCAGGGACACATCGAGCTGGTCAACATGGAGCCGTTCATGGAGGTATACGAAAACACATGGCAAACGTTAAATTCATTGCTGTCTCGCGTGGGCTGAGAGGTATCGTCGACTACGTCACCAACAGGGAAAAGACGGTGGAGCAGCTCATCAGCGGCGTCAACTGTGTAGCGCGGACGGCAGTGCCGGAATTCGAAGCGGTGAAAAAGCGGTTCCGTAAAACGGAGGGCCGCGGCTACTACCACATCGTGCAGGCGTTCGCGCCGGACGATCCTCTGGACTTTACAACAGCGCACGAGCTGGGCATAAAGCTGACGGAGCATTTTGAGGGATACCAGTGCATCGTGGTCACCCACATGAACACCGCCCACATCCATAATCACATCATCATGAATTCCGTCAGCTTCGAGACGGGCATGAAGTTCCACCAGTCTGCGCGGGAGATGCAGCAGGTCAAGGACTACTGCAACCAGCTCTGTCGGGAGTATGGCCTGTCCGTCACAGAATCCAAAGCCGACCCGTTCCGTATTCCGACATGGAAGAAACACTTGGTGGATCATATCAAAGCTGCCATGGAGCAGAGCCGCACGCAACAGGAGTTCGTTGCGTACATGAACGCTTATGGCTACGATGTGAAATGGGAGCCAAATCAGAAATACATCACCTACACCACGCCGGAGAACATCCGCTGCCGGGACAGCAAGCTGTTCGACCAGACGCTGACCCGCGAAAATATGGAGCTGTACTTCCAACTGGGCGGCGCGGATTACCTGCAAGCCTGCCGACAGATCGCCTGCGACCACCGTGAGCCGACACCCACGCTGGAGGATGCTGTCTGCGGCATGGCAGGTACGGTGGCCGCCATCTGCGCCCTCTGTGAGGACGAGGACAGCGAGGTCAGCGACCTTGCCCGTGAGCTGTATTACAGCAGCCTC
>CAVDXW010000005.1:0-48837 GCA_963613145.1 Bacteroidaceae bacterium
TCGACCAGCGCACCCGCTACGATGTGGAGATGATGCGCACGCTGGGCTACTGCTCCGGCATTGAAAATTACTCCCGCATTATCTCGCAGCGGCCCGTGGGCAGTGCGCCCATGACGCTGCTGGACTTCTTTCCCGAGGATTTTGTGCTGTTCGTGGACGAGAGCCATGTCACGCTTCCGCAGGTACGCGCCATGTACAACGGCGACCACGCCCGCAAGCAGAGTCTGGTGGACTATGGCTTCCGCCTGCCCTGCGCCTTCGACAACCGACCACTGAAATTCGAGGAGTTCGAGGGACGCTTTTCGCAGGCGGTGTTCGTCTCCGCTACCCCCGGCGAGTTTGAGCGGCAGCAGGCCGATCAGGTCGTGGAGCAGATCATCCGCCCCACGGGGCTTCTCGACCCACGGGTGGAGGTGCGCCCCGTTATCGGGCAGATAGACGACCTTGTGGCGGAGATACACACGCGGGAGCAGAAAAACGAGCGCGTGCTGGTCACAACGCTCACAAAAAAGATGGCGGAGGATCTGACCGCCCACTTCCGCACCTTGGGCATCAGGGTGCGCTATATGCACGCCGATGTGTCCGCGCTGGAGCGCATGGAGATCATCCGCGATTTGCGGCTGGGCGAGTTCGATGTGCTGGTGGGCATCAACCTGCTGCGCGAGGGGCTTGATTTGCCGGAGGTGTCGCTGGTGGCGATACTGGACGCGGACAAGGAGGGCTTCCTGCGCAGTGAGACGAGCCTTATCCAGACGATCGGCCGCGCCGCCCGCAACGCCGAGGGACTGGTCATTCTCTACGCCGACACCGTAACGCCCTCGATGCGCAATGCAATGGACGAGACGGAGCGGCGCAGGAAATTGCAGGACGAGTTCAACCGCGCACACGGCATTACGCCGCAGACCATCCGAAAGGGCGTTCGGGAGATGGTGGAGATCAGCCGCAGTGCCGAGGACGCCTCCAGGCTCTCGAAAAAGAAGCTCACCGACCGCGAACGGGCGGAGACGATAGCGCGGCTTGAAAAGGAAATGAAGGAAGCCAGCCGTATGCTGGAGTTTGAGTATGCTGCGCTGCTGCGCGACCAGATTATCGAGCTGCGGGGAGGGAAATAGCTTTCCTCTCCTGTCATCGCAAGCCGGTGCGCACACCGGCGCGGCGATCCGTTCTCCTCTGCCGGAGAGCGACATGCTTGAAAAAAAGCAAGAAGTCAGGTATCAGTCATGAAGAAATACATCTCCTACATCTATGTGGTGCTCAGTGCCGTGTGCTGGGGCTTTATCGGATTTTTCAACCGTATGCTCACGGAGACGGGCGTGTCACTGGGCAACCGCGTGTTTATCCGCAATTTCGGTGCGCTGCTGCTGCTCACCGCGGTATTCGCGCTGTGCCGCCGTCAGGTGTTCCGCATCAGGTGGAAGCACCTGCCCATATTCCTGTGCTCGGGACTTATCAGCATACTGACGCTGAGCCTTGTCTACTTCCAGTGCCAGACGCTGTGCTCACTGTCCGTGGCGGCGGTGCTGCTGTATCTGGCCCCGTCCTTTGTCGTTCTGTTCAGTGCCGTGCTGTGGAAAACGCCGCTCACGGCGCGAAAGCTCGTTGCCCTCGCGGTGTCCCTGCTGGGGTGCGTGATGGTCAGCGGGATACTCGGCGGCGATATGATCGCCTCGTGGACGGGTATCGGGCTGGGCGTGCTGTCCGGCCTGTGCTACGCCAGCTACACCGTGTTCGCCCACTACGGGCTGGCGCACTATGAGAGCTACACCATGATTTACTGGACATTTCTGGTGGCGGGGCTTGGCTCGATAGCCTTCGCGGATTTCAGCACCCTGCCCGCCGTGTTTGCCGACACGCACGGCATCATCGGCTCGCTCGGTGTGGTCGTTGTGGCGACCGTGCTGCCCTATTTCTTCTATACCAAGGGGCTGGAGGGCGTGGAGAGCGGCAAGGCCTCCATCATCACGAATGTCGAGCCGGTGGTGGAGACGCTGGTGGGCGTGTTCGTGTTCCACGAGGCTCTCACCGTGTGGACGGTGCTGGGCGTGACCTGCGTGTTCGGGTGCGTCATACTGCTGGCGCGTGAGGGAAACAGAGAAGCAGCTGTAAGGGAGTGAACCGATATGGCAAAGAATAAAGAAGAAAAAACGAATGTCATGCGCACATTGGAGCAAAAGAAAATTGCCTACACCGCGCATACCTACGACCCCAACGGCGGGATAGACGGCGTGTCCGTGGCGCATACGCTCGGGCAGGAGCCGGAGCAGGTGTTCAAGACGCTGGTGACGAAGGGCGCGTCGGGGGGATACTATGTGTTCGACATCCCCGTGGCGGAGAGCCTTGATTTGAAAAAGGCGGCCAAGGCGGTGGGTGAGAAGTCCGTGGCTATGCTGCCGCAGAAGGAGCTGCTGGGGCTGACGGGCTATGTCCACGGCGGGTGCAGTCCCATCGGCATGAAGAAGCAGTTCCCCACCGTGTTCCACGAGACGGCATTGGCGTGCAATACCGTGTGCGTCAGCGCGGGGAAGATCGGCTGTCAGGTGGAGTGCGAGCCCCATGCGCTGCTGGAGCTGCTGCGGGCCAAAACCGCCGATGTGATTGTGTGAGAGGCATACCATGCAGACGGAGATTTTCATCAAGGGCGCAAGAGAGAACAACCTGAAAAATATTGATGTCACCATCCCGCGTGACAAGCTGGTGGTGCTGACGGGACTGTCCGGCAGCGGAAAAAGCTCGCTGGCGTTCGACACCATCTATGCCGAGGGGCAGCGGCGGTATGTCGAGAGTCTGAGCTCCTACGCCCGTATGTTCTTAGGGCAGATGGACAAACCCGATGTGGACTATATCGACGGGCTGTCCCCCGCCATTTCCATCGATCAGAAGACGACCTCCAAAAATCCGCGCTCGACCGTGGGCACGGTGACGGAGATATACGACTATCTGCGATTGCTGTGGGCGCGGGTGGGTAGGCCGCACTGCCCGCACTGCGGCAAGGAGATACGCCGGCAGACGGTGGATCAGATCATCGATCAGATCATGGCTCTGCCGGAGGGGACGCGCATTCAGGTGATGGCTCCCATCGTGCGCGGGCGAAAGGGCGAGCACACGAAGCTGCTGGAGGATGCCCGCCGCAGCGGGTTTGTCCGCGCCCGCGTGGACGGCAATCTGTACGAGCTGAGCGAGGACATTCCGCTGGAAAAGAACCGCAAGCACCACATTGACATCGTGGTGGACAGGCTCATCGTCCGTCCCGACATCGCGGGACGGCTGACGGACTCGGTGGAGACGGCCTCCAAGCTGGCCGGCGGACTTGTGACCGTCAACCTGCTGCGCGAGGAGAAGGACATCACCTTTTCGCAGAACTACGCCTGCGACGAATGCGGTATCTCCATCGAGGAGCTGACACCGCGCCTGTTTTCGTTCAACAGCCCGTTCGGGGCGTGCCCCATCTGTATGGGGCTGGGGCAGCAGCTCAAGGCCGACACCGCGCTCATCGTGCCGGACGGCTCCAAGTCGATTCTGGACGGAGCGATCACCGCGCCCGGCTGGGCCTCTATCCGCTCGGACGGCATCAGCCGCATGTACTTCGAGGCGTTGAGCAAGAGGTACCGCTTCTCCCTCGCCAAGCCGTTTGACAGCCTTTCCGACGAGGTGAGGGAGGTCATTCTCTACGGTACGAAGGGCGAGAAGCTGGAGCTGCACTACGACCAGCCGCGGGGCAAGGGCGTGCTGTATCAGGCGTTCGAGGGCGTCTGCACCAATCTGGAACGCCGCTATCAGGAAACGCAGTCCGATGCCAGCAAGCGCGAGATAGAGGACATGATGACGCCGTGCCCCTGCCCGACCTGCGGCGGACACCGCCTGCGGCCGGAGGCACTGGCGGTGACGGTGGGCGGAAAGTCCATCTATGAGGCCACCACCCTGCCGGTGGACGAGGCACTGACATTTTTCGACAATTTACAGCTCAGCGGGAACCAGCAGCTTATTGCCGCGCAGATATTAAAGGAAATACATTCCCGTCTGGGCTTTTTGCAGTCCGTGGGACTGAGCTATCTGACGCTCTCCCGCGCCTCCGGCACGCTGTCCGGCGGCGAGAGCCAGCGCATACGGCTTGCCACGCAGATTGGCAGCAGCCTCATGGGGGTGCTGTATATTTTGGACGAGCCGTCCATCGGACTGCACCAGCGGGACAACGACAAGCTGCTGGCCACGCTGTGCCGCCTGCGCGATCTGGGCAACACCCTGATCGTGGTGGAGCATGACGAGGACACTATGCGCGCCGCCGACTGGCTTATCGACATCGGCCCCGGCGCGGGTGCGCTGGGCGGTCAGGTGGTCGCCGCCGGTACGCCGGAGGAGGTCATGGCGAACCCCGACAGCCTTACGGGGCAGTATCTCAGCGGCAAGCGCACCATCCCCCTGCCGGAGCAGCGGCGCAGGGGAAACGGCAGGCTGCTGACCGTGCGCGGCGCACGGGAAAATAACCTGAAAAGCATTGATGTGTCCATCCCGCTGGGCACCTTTACCTGCGTCACGGGCGTAAGCGGGAGCGGGAAGTCGTCCCTTGTGAACGAGGTGCTGTACAAAGCACTCGGTGCGGAGCTGAACCGCATGAAGGTGCGCCCCGGCAAGCACGACCGCATCGAGGGGACGGAGCATCTTGATAAGGTCATTGCCATCGACCAGAGTCCCATCGGGCGGACACCGCGCTCCAACCCCGCGACCTACACGAACCTGTTCAACCTCATCCGCGATCTGTTCGCCTCAACGCCGGATGCGAAGGCACGGGGCTACAACGCGGGGCGGTTTTCGTTCAACACGAAGGGCGGCCGGTGCGAAGCCTGCGGCGGCGACGGTATGCTCAAGATAGAGATGCACTTTTTGTCCGATGTCTATGTACCGTGCGAGGTCTGTCAGGGCAAACGCTACAACCGCGAGACGCTGGAGGTGCGCTACAAGGGCAAAAATATCGCCGATGTGCTGGATATGACCGTAGACGAGGCGTGGGAGTTCTTCTCCGCCGTGCCGAATATCTGCGACAAGCTGACCACCCTGCGCGATGTGGGGCTGGGGTATGTGAAGTTGGGACAGCCGAGTACCACGCTCTCCGGCGGTGAGGCACAGCGCGTCAAGCTGGCCACCGAGCTTTCCCGCCGCGCCACGGGGCGCACGGTGTATATTCTGGACGAGCCGACCACCGGCCTCCACGCCGACGATGTGCGGAGACTGCTGGAGGTGTTGCAGCGGCTGACCGACGGCGGCAACACCGTGCTTGTCATTGAGCACAATCTGGATGTCATCAAGTGCGCCGACTATATCATCGATCTGGGTCCCGAGGGCGGCAGCGGCGGCGGCAGCGTGGTCGCCGCCGGTACGCCGGAGGAGGTAGCCGCCTGTGACAGCTCCTACACGGGGCAATACTTGAAAAAATACCTGAAGTAACCACCGCCGCCCCGCTTCATACAATGGAGCGGGGAGGTGGCGCAATGGAGCTTCTGCGGGACGGCGTGATCGCTGCGCTGGCGGCGATCGGCATCACAACGCTGCTGTGGCTGGCGGCCTCGCTGCTGCGGTGGGAGCGCAGTGTTTCCGCGTTCTATCTGCTGACCGTCTCCGGCGATGCTGCCGGTCTGGAGGTGACGCTGCGCACACTGGCGCAGAGCCGCCGTCTGCCGGTGCTGCTGGTGGACTGCGGATTGACGGACGACGGCTGCCGCGCCGTTGAGCTTCTGGCCGACGCAAATATAAAAATACTTGCGCCGCACGAGCTGGCGGCGTACTGCACCGATGAAATATCCCGCTGAGGGAGGTGAGCCTGTGGGCGAGCGCGTTACCGTGGAGGGCACGGTGGAAAATGTTATATTCCGCAACGAGGAGAACGGCTACACCGTTCTCTGCCTTGCCGTGGACGGGGAGGAGGAACCCGTCACCGTGGTGGGCTGCATCCCCTGCGCCGCCGCAGGGGAGGGCATGACCGTCACGGGGACATGGAGCGTTCATCCCGTCCACGGCTCACAGCTCACCGCCGAGAGCGTGGAACGCCGTATGCCGCAGAGCGAGGCGGACATCGTGTCCTACCTCGCCTCCGGCATACTCAAGGGCGTGGGACCCGCCACCGCGCAGCGGCTGGTCGAGCGGTTCGGGGAGGATACGCTGCTGGTTCTCGAGCAGGAGCCGCAGAAGCTGAAGTGCATCAAGGGCATCACCGGGAAAAAGGCGCAGGAGATGTCCTCCGCTTTCCGCGCCCTGACGGGACTGCGACAGGTGATGGAGTTTCTGGCGCGGTACGACCTCCCCGTGTCACTGGCCATGCCGCTCCAGCGCACCTACGGTGAGCACACCGTGCAGTGTCTGCGGGACGACCCGTATATTCTCTCCCGCGCCCAGTATGGCGTGGATTTCTCTCTGACGGACGCTATCGCCATCAGCATGGGCTTCGACGGGGACGACCCCTGCCGCCTCCGCGCAGCACTGGAGTACGAGCTGAACCACAACGCCGCAGGCGGCGGCCATGTGTTCCTGCCGAGGGAGAAGCTGCTCGCCGCCACCGCACGGCTGATCGGTACGGAGGCGGACGCGCTGGAGACGGCACTGGACAAGCTCATTGAGGGCTTCTCCGTGGTGCAGCAGCCGATAGCGGGTGAGCAGGGCTGCTACCTGCCGCGCCTCTATCAGGCCGAGACCTTCGTGGCGGAGCGGCTTTTATCCATGGTGAAAACGCCTGTCGAGCAGCTCAGCCACGCGGAGGAGGCCATCGCCGCCATCGAGCGCGAGCAGGGCGTGGCCTACGCGCCCGCGCAGCGGCAGGCGGTGCTGCTGGCGGCGCAGGGCGGGATATTGCTGCTGACGGGCGGCCCCGGCACGGGCAAAACGACCTCGCTGCGGGGCATCGTGGGACTGTACGACCGTATGGGGCTGGAGGTGCTGTTGCTGGCTCCCACGGGACGCGCCGCCAAGCGGCTGGGCGAGGTCACGGGGCGCGAGGCACAGACCGTCCACCGCGCTCTGGGCATGAGCTACGACGAGCTGACGGGGCGCACGGCGTTCAAAAAGAACGCGAGCGACCCGCTGGAGGCACACGCCGTCATTGTTGACGAGGTGAGCATGGTGGACATCGAGCTGATGCGTTCACTGCTGGAGGCTCTGCGCCCCGGCAGCCGCCTTGTGCTGGTGGGCGACCCCGATCAGCTGCCCTCCGTGGGGCCGGGCAATGTGCTGGGCGATATGCTGCGCAGCGGCGTGATACCCGCCGTGGCTCTCACGCAGGTGTTCCGGCAGGCAGAGCGATCCGCCATCATCCGCAACGCGCACGCCGTGGATCAGGGACAGCCTCCGCGGCTGGACAACGATCAGGGTGATTTTTTCTTCCTGTGCCGCCGCTCGGCGGACAGGCTGGTGCAGACGGTGGTGGAGCTGTGCCGCGACCGGCTGCCGGCAAAAATGGGCATCCCCGCCGACCAGATACAGGTGCTCTCCCCCACCCGCAGGGGCGCGTGCGGGACGGTTGCGCTCAACCGCGCCCTGCAAGCGGCACTCAATCCGCCGCAGCGCGGCAAGCGGCAGAAGCAGTGGGGCGACCTGCTGTTCCGCACGGGCGACCGCGTGATGCAGACGAAAAACAACTACGATGTGCTGTGGGAAAAGGACGATGGCAGCGTGGGCAGCGGGATCTTCAACGGAGATGTGGGGATTATACAGGACATCGACCCCTCCGGCGAGATGATCACCCTGCGCTTTGACGACCGCACCGCCGTATACACCGCAGACCTTCTCAGCCAGCTCGATATGGCGTATGCCATCACCGTACATAAATCGCAGGGCAGCGAGTATCCGGCGGTCATACTGACATCGGCTCCCGCCGCGCCGTCGCTGATGGTGCGCGGCGTGCTCTACACCGCCATCACCCGCGCCCGCAGGCTGCTCATTCTGGTGGGGGACGACACCGTGCCCGCAAAAATGGCAGCCAATGACAGGCAGCAGCGGCGATACAGCGGCCTGCGCCGCCGATTGAAGGAGGGTATGCAATGAGCTTTCACGATTCTCTGGAGCAGGTACAGCGCGGCGTGCTGGACTTCTTCTTTCCGCGCCGCTGCCCGTTCTGCGCCCGTATAACCGGCAGGGAGCTGCTGTGCGCGCAGTGCAAAGCGGAGCTGCCGTGGTGTAATACGCTCCGCACGGGCTCCTTCGGCAAATGCGCCGCGCCGCTTTACTACGAGGGCAGCGTCCGCGACGCGCTGCTCGCGTTCAAGTTCAAGGGGCGCGTTGAGCACCTGAACTGCTTCGGCGCGCTGATGGCGGAAAAAGCGGCGCAGGTCTACGCCGACGGCTTCGACGCCGTTACATGGGTGCCCGTCAGCAAAAAGCGGCTGAAAAAGCGCGGCTTTGACCAGTCGCGGATGCTGTGCTCCGGCCTGTGCGTTGACTGGCACACGCAGCCGCAGGAGACGCTGCGCAAGCGCGGCGACAACCCGCCGCAGTCCGGCCTCAACGATCCCGCCGCCCGCCGCGCCAATGTGCTGGATATGTACGAGGCGGTGGAGCCGGAGCATATCGCCGGCAGACGGTTTCTGCTCGTTGACGATGTGCTCACCACGGGTGCTACGCTCTCCGAGTGCGTCCGCGTGCTGAAGGGCGCGGGAGCAGCGGAGGTAGTCTGTCTGACGCTGGCGATGGTGCGGGAGTCGTAAGGTATGAACGGCGGGTTTTCTGTACAGAATACAGAAAATGCCGTGATTTTCATTTCATGGTTGCAAAAGCTTCTCCCAAAAGGTATAATGAGGCAGGAATCAACGGGCGCACACCGCCCGAAGCGAAAGACAAAACAATAGAGGTGCAGAAGTATGTGTTCCATTGCAAAAGACATCGGCATTGACCTTGGTACCGCCTCCGTACTGGTGTATGTGAAGGGTAAGGGTGTCGTGCTGAACGAGCCCTCCGTGGTGGCCATTGATAAAAATACCGGCAAGCTCCTGAAGGTCGGTGCCGAGGCGCAGGCCATGCTGGGTCGTACCCCCGGCAACATCGTGGCGATCCGTCCTCTGCGCGAGGGCGTGATTTCCGACTATGACATGACCGAGCGGATGCTCCGCGAGTTTTTGCACAAGGTTGCGGGCGGCTTCCAGCTGTTCAAGCCCCGCGTCATCATCTGCGTACCCTCCGGCATCACCGAGGTTGAGGAGCGCGCCGTGGTGGATGCGGGCATTCAGGCCGGTGCACGGCGCGTGTACCTCATTGAGGAGCCCGTGGCGGCGGCCATCGGTGCGGGTATCGACATTGCCAAGCCCGATGGCCACATGGTCGTGGACATCGGCGGCGGCACGAGCGATATTGCCGTTATCTCGCTCAGCGGCGTGGTGGAGAGTGCCTCCATCAAGGTCGCGGGCGACCAGTTCAACGATGCCATCGTCAAGTATATGCGCCGCAAGCACAATGTGCTGGTGGGCGAGCGCACCGCCGAGAACATGAAAATGCAGATCGGCTGCGTATTCCCCAAGGAGCAGGAGACCTCCATCGAGATCAAGGGACGCTGCCTTGTCACGGGTCTGCCCAAGGTCGTCAATGTCAGCTCCACGGAGATGCTGGAGGCGTTTGAGGAGCCTGTGGAGCGGATTCTGGAGGCTGTCCACGGTGTGCTGGAGCGCACCCCGCCCGAGCTGGTGGCGGATATTTCCAATAACGGCATCGTTATGACCGGAGGCGGCAGCCTCGTGGACGGCTTTGACAAGCTGATCGAGGCGCGTACCGGCATTCACACCGTGGTCGCGGAGGGGGCTATCTCCTGCGTGGCGGAGGGCACGGGACGCAGCTTGGATTCCCTGAACGCCATGACCGACGGCACGGTGAACCTCAGCCGCCGCAAGCAGATGAACTGAAAAACGACTTCTAAAAGAGACCGCCGTGAGGCGGTCTCTTTGCTTACTTATTCTGCTCGTACAGTACGGCGAGGCCGCGCAGGACGAGGTCGTCCGCCATGTGCATTTTGCGGCGGCAGGCGGGGACGATGACCGGCGCGATGCCGCCGGTGGCAATCACGGTAGCCTCCTGCCCCAGCTCGGCGGTCATGCGGTCGATCATGCCGTCCAGCAGGAGTGCCGCGCCAAGGACGCAGCCGCTCTGCATACAGGTCAGTGTATCGTCGCCGATGGCCTTTTCCGGCACGGAGAGCGGTATGTCCGGCAGCAGTGCCGTGCCGCCCGCCAACGCCGCCAGCGAGATCTTCACGCCCGGCAGGATGGCTCCGCCGCGAAACGCGCCCTGCGCGTCCACGACCGTCACGGTGGTGGCGGTGCCCATATCAACGAGCAGCAGCGGCGGCGCGTACATATCCAGCGCACCGACGGCGGCGGCAAGGAGATCCGCGCCCAGCGTCTCCGGCTGCTTTATTTGCAGCGGCAGGCGGCTGCGGACATTCTCGCCCACAATCAGCGGCTTTTTGCCCGTCAGCAGCTCCGCTGCGCCGCGCAGGGCGCGGGTCACGGGCGGGACGACCGAGGAGATGATGACCTGCTCCACCTCGCGCCTGTCCACGCCGGCCAGCTCCAGAAGCTGGCTGACGGACGCGGCGTAGTCGCCTGCGGCGTTGTCGCGCCGCGTGGCGAGGCGGAACGAGCGGCGCACCTCGCGCCCCTCCATCAGTCCCACGACCACATTGGTGTTGCCCACATCGAGTGCAAGCAGCATATAAACGCCCCCTGTTCTATGCGTTGGTCTTGCGGGCAGCCAGCTTGCCGCGGCTGTACACCACAGCCTTGGCGATGGCCGCGCCGGTGACGAGGCACACCACGCCCTCGACCAGCCCGTTGATGCCCACGAAGGCCACCACGAACAGCAGCGGGTTCGGGCTACCGAAGCCCGCCACAAAGCCCTGGATGAACTCCGTGTGGTAGAAGCACAGGCACAGCGTCGTCATGAAAAGCGCGGTGTTGCACAGCGCACCGATGAGCCCCGCTGCGCCGAACGACCACAGGCTGCTCCTGTCCAGCCGATGCAGCACACGGAACGCGAGGCCGCACAGCCAGCCCGCCAAAAGACGGGTGGGAACGCAGACGAGGAAGGTGTACAGCGGGCTGATGCCCAGCAGCACCGCACCGAACTGACTTCTGCCGAAGCACTCCCAAAAGCTGATGCAGCCGAACACGCCGCCCAGCAGCGCACCCGCACCGGGGCCCATGACGATGGCCCCCACAATGACGGGAACCATCAGCAGGGTGATCTCCAGCCCCGGCATTTTTATCATGCCCAGCCCTGTCAGCTCCAGCAGCAGCATGATGGCCACCAGCACGGAAATGCGCACCAGATCCTGCACGGAATATCTCCCGCGCTTCGTTTCGTTATTCATAGTTTTTTACCTCCTGCTGTCGCCTCCGTCAAGCGGAGTGCAACGCTTGGGGGTATCATACCATATTTTCGCGTGTTTGCAATAGGCAAAGCGAAAAAAGGCACCCGTGGGGGGGCACCTTTTCTCCAAAAGGTGAGGTCAATACTTCTTTCTGCCGGCCCACGCCATGCCGGTGACGCTGAGAATCGCGCCGGCGGCGTAGGTGCCCACACCCTGGTCGAGGGTTTTGGGGGAGGCGGTCTTGCCGCCGATGGTGAAGTCCATGCTCGTGTCGCCCTCGGAGGACAGGATGGTCACGGTGTGCTTGCCGTCAGCCAGCGTCTTGAGGTACGCCGCCTTCAGATAAAGCACAATGGAGCCTTCCTCGACAGTGTAGTTGGAGGCGGCGACAGTCCTGCCGTTTACCTGCACACCCTTAAAGGAGGCGAAGGAGGCCGTGGAGCGGAAAATCAGGCCGTTATTGCCGCCGGAGTAATCCGTGGCACTCTTGGCAGAACCGTTCTGCACGGCGGTGACGCTGGGAGCGGTGCTTGTGACGGCACTGTAATGGCGGCGGGGGCTGCTGCTTTGCTCACTCTGCACAGTCAGTGTTACACTATCAAACGCGCTGGCGTAATCGGTTCTGCAATCCCCGTTGTATTGCTCGCTGAACACGCAAAGCGTATAAGTGCCGTCTGCCAGACCTTCGGGAATTTTGATGCTCACCGTACCGCTTTCGGAGGTTGGTTTCAACACTCTGCCGTAATGGGTGGTTTTGTCGTGGCTGTCCCTGATAAGCACGGAAATATATTCGTTCGTACCGACTGTTGCACCGGAATAATGCAATGTAATGGTATCGCCTGCTTTTGCCGTTGTATCAGTTTCCGTTACGGCAAAAGTACGGTCGGCGTCTAAAAGCGTCAGCTTCCACTCGCTGCCGGTGTAATCCGTCACGGCAGTCAAGCCGCTGTCCATGCCGTCTGCGGACTTGCCGCCCACGGCGGCAGAGGTGAGGAGAACAGAACTCAGATTTAAGTTAAAAGCGGGGCGGACGGGGCCAAATTCGCTGCACGCAAAAGTGCCGTTGCTATCCACGCTGCCGTTGCCACGCACAGGCGTCACTAAGCTGCTGCTTTTGGGGGAGCGCAGCCACCAGAGGTCGGCTACGCCGACACCACACATGCGGCTTCTATTGATTCTACCGCCGTCTGCGACATAGGCGGTATTCGTTGCAATACGGCTGCTATTCCCGTTCGGGAAATAACCGCCATCGGTCGCTTCTGCAATAGACAACAGGAAAATTTCATCGGTAGTAACACTGTCATTTGTTGTGTCTGCGATAGCGGTCTGCTCCTTGGCAAAAAAGGCGGTATCTGAGAAATTGTCATTGGTGTAATCAATGCCGCCCGTATTCGAGGAGGCGTTATAGCCGTTGAGCCACGAACGCATGGTGCTTGTTTCCCATGTCACGAAGTCGTAATTCTTGTGATATTGAAACACATCAAGGTTTTGGTCGGAAAGCAGGAACAGCTTGCCGTCTGCGTTGGAGAGCACCCTCCATTTGATGGGGTCAGTGCTATATCCGCCGCTTCCGTCGCTGCTCTGCTTGTATGTACCGAAATAGATGCTGCTTTCCTGCCCGCCGCTGATATTTGCGGCTGTTCCGCTGTCCACAAGCTGTATGGCACGGCAATCCTTCAGCTGCAAAACCAAGGTGCTTTCTTTTTGAATATTGTAATCCGCCAGTGTGCGCCCGTTTTCAAGCAATTTCCCGTCATAATACAAATTTTGCCTATCAGCAGCCAAGCCCGTTTTGTCCTCGATTTTATCTTTCACATTGTCAATGCTGTCGCCGCTTTCCACTTCAAGCGTCAACTCCGCCTGACCGACAACGGTCAGGTCAATTTTAAGCTCCATCGCACTTGCTGTTACAGGCACAAGACACAGCAGCATGGCCAGCGCAAGGAGTATGCTGAATAGTTTCTTCATCATCTTTTCCCTCCCGTATTGTGGATTTGTCCGCTCGCGGCTTATGCATTACCATAAGGCATCACCGCCTTTTAATGGCTAAAAACGCCGAAGGCAGGGCGCAGGCATCCCCGGCTTCGGCAAAGGGTACAATAACCCACTTTGTAAATACAGGCTCAGTATAACGGAAATCACGCGAACTGTCAACCGATAGTTATTCCGCTGTCTGCGTGCTGCCCGTGGGCAGGAGGGGGCGGCTGATGGGCACGCTGCCCAGCATGAGGACATACTCGCCGTCCAGCATGAGCTGCACCTGCGTCACACCCTCCAGCGAGCAGAGGGAATCCACCAGACCCTGTATCATGCGGTTCTGCTCCGCCGCGTCCTCCGGCAGCAGGGAAATTACGGAGGACGGCAGATTCAGGTAGCAGGTGCCATTTTCCGTACTGGCTCCGAGAGCCGTGAAGCCCTCCGGCAGCAGCGGCTCGCGCATGTCGGTGTACCTGTCCAGCGGCGGCTCGGTCAACGCCTTGATGATTGCCTGCGCGATGCTCTCACCCTCGTAGACCGTCAGCAGCCGCTCCTCGCTGACCAGCTCGCCGTCGGCGTTGGGGAAGTAGAGCGTGACCTTTGCCGTGCGCACGATGTCCTCGGGGCTGGTCAGCAGCACCTCCTCGGAGGTGTATGTCCCCTCCGGCCGGTCGGAGGGGAGCTCACCGTTCACCGTCAGGCGCACGCCCAGAATGCCTGACAGCTGCATCAGCGACAGCGTGATGCAATAGTCCGCGATGGTGCGGTCGATGCCGATGAGCTGGTTATACTCCCCGCTCAGGTCAACGGACACCGTGCCGCCCGTGACGGTGCAGCTGAGAAGCTGCGTACCCTCCGGCACGGGGCAGATGAAGTCCTTTTCGGTACACGCGCCGAGCAGCAGCTCCATGATGTACTGCGCCTGCTGCCTGCGGCCACGATCCTCAGCGGTGATCTGCGTCCACGGGATAGGCAGGCCGATGATGGC
This sequence comes from Bacteroidaceae bacterium, assembly GCA_963613145.1. Taxonomy (GTDB): domain Bacteria; phylum Bacillota; class Clostridia; order Oscillospirales; family Oscillospiraceae; genus Vescimonas. Next base: position 14,301 of record CAVDXW010000005.1, read on the forward strand.
ATCCCCGCCGCCGGCGGACTTGTTTCTGTCACTGAGATCGGCAGGGCAGTACAGGCGCAGGTAGGTTGAGCTCTCCGCGCTGCTCTGCCCGGAGACGGGGCTTCCCTCGGTCAGTCCGGCGGTGAGATCCGGCGTGGAGGACAGCTCGTCCTCCTGCGCGGCGGAATTGCCGCAGCCCGCCGCCGTCAGCAGCGTCAGCACTGACAGCAGCAGCGCGATCAGGCGGTTTTTCATGCGTCCTCACCCCTTTCCGCCAGCGGCAGATACACGGTGAACACCGTGCCCACGCCGCCGGTATTGTGCGCGGCGGAGATCGTGCCGCCGCGATTCTCGATGGTGTCCTTCACGATGGACAGTCCCAAGCCCGTGCCGCCCACCTCGCGTGAGCGCATTTTGTCCACGCGGTAGAAGCGGTCGAACACATGGGGCAGATCCTCATCGGGTATACCGATGCCGTTGTCGCTGACGGTGATGACGACCTTGTCGCCCTCCACATGCGCCTGTGCGTGGACAAAGCCGTTTTCGGCGGCGGAGTATTTGATGGCGTTTTCCATGAGGTTGTAGAGTATCTGATGTACATCGTCATCGGTCGCCATCGCCACGGCGTCCTCGTCCGCCTGTCCCGAGAGGGTGACGCCCTTTTCCTGCGCGACCATCGTCAGCATACGCTCCACGCGCTCCAGCACGGGCTGCACCGCCACGGGGTAGGGCTGCTGCACCACGCCGCTGTCCAGCCGCGTCAGACGCAGCAGATTCTCCGTGATGCGGCTGAGACGCTCCGCCTCCCGCCCGATGTCGGAGACGAATTCCTTCGTCGTTTCCTCGTCCATGTGGTCGGTCTGCAAAATGGAGTCCGTCAGCAGCCGTATGCCCGCCAGCGGGGTTTTGAGTTCGTGGCTGGCATCGGAGACGAAGCGTCTGCGGGCATTCTCCGTGGTTTGCAGGCGGTCGGTCAGGCTGTTGAACTCCGCCGCTATCTGCGCTATCTCGTCCGTGCCGCTGGCATCGGCGCGGTGGCTGTACGCGCCCTCGCGGACATGGCGGATGGCCTGCAAAAGCCCGCTGATCTGCACGGTGAGCATACGGCTGAGCACGATGCTCAGCCCTGCCACCAGCAGGGCGATCAGCAGGGAGATGATGAGCAGGTTGTGGCGGAAGGTCTCCAGCAGCTCCGCCTCCTCCGTGTTGTAATCGTAGGCGTAGACCGCGCCCACGATCTGACTGTGATAGATGACCGGCGTGGCCACGCGGCTGAGAAACGCCGTCCCATCGTAGCTGCAATAGCTCGCGTCCTGCCCGCGCAGAGCCACGGCAATGACGGAGTAGAGTGCGTACTCGCCCACGGCACTGCTGTCCTGCCGCGTGTCGTAGAGCACCAGCCCCGCGTCGTTCGTCACCATGATGCGGGTTGCGCCGGACTCGTCCAGACCCTCCAACGCCGACTGCACATTCTCGCGTGTCAGCTTCTCCAGCCCCATCAGTGCGGACTCGATGACCTTGGCGGTGCTCTTGAGGTTGTTCTCGCCCGAGGTGACCATCAGATTCTGCGACACGATCAGCGGGTAGGAGTTCAGCAGGATCAGCACCGCCGCAATGACCAGAATGTAGCTCAGGCTGAAGCGCAGCTGTAGCGTCGCCTTGCTCCGCAGCGTATGCATGATAAGGCGCAGACGCTCCCGCAGGGTGCGCGCCTGTGCCTTTTCCGTGCCGCTCGATGCCGTGTCACACAGTGGGCTGTTCTTCTCCCTTAAAATAGTAACCAACTCCCCACTTCGTCATAATGTACACCGGATTTGCGGGGTCCGGCTCCAGCTTCTCGCGCAGGCGGCGGATATGGACATCCACCGTGCGGTAGTCGCCCGCGTAGGAATAGCCCCACACGAGATCCATCAGGCTCTCGCGGCTGTATACGCGCCGTGGATTCTTCATCAGCAGCTCGATGAGGTCGTACTCCTTGGCGGTGAGGTCGATGGATCTCCCGTCCCGTATCGCCACGCGCTGCTCGGTGTCGAGACTGAGGTCGCCCACGGTCAGCAGGGGGGCGCGCTGGCGGCTCTGCGCCGCCTGATTGCCGCTGATGGAGCGGCGCAGCAGGGCGCGGATACGCGCCTTCAGCTCCAAAATGTTGAAGGGCTTCGTCACATAGTCGTCCGCACCGCAGGCAAAGCCCATGAGCTTGTCGCTATCCTCGCTGCGGGCGGTGAGCATGATGATGGGCACCTCGGAAAACTCGCGTATCTTCATGCAGGCGTCACTGCCGGAGAGCCCCGGCATCATCACATCCATGACGATGAGGTCGAGCGGCTCCTTCTTCGCCAGCTCCACGGCGGCCGCACCATCGTAGGCGGTGAGCACCTCATAGCCCTCGTTCTCCAGATTGAACTTCATGCCCTTGACCAGCAGCTTTTCGTCATCCACTACCAATATTTTCATTCCTCTGCGTCCTCCGTTACGATTAGATCCTGTAAGCTCTCCCATATGGCCTGTCCGATGCCCTCCACCTGCGTCAGCTCCTCCGTGCTGCCAAACGGGCCGTGCGCCGTGCGGTAATCCACGATGCGCTGTGCCAGCACGGGGCCGATGCCCGGCAGACCGTCCAGCTCGTCCGCGTCGGCGGTGTTGATGTTCACCGCAGGCGGCGGCAGCGTCTCCTCCGATGCTTGTGATGCCATGATCTCGTAGTCGCCGCGCACCTGATGCGGCGTCAGCAGCCATGTCAGGAGCACCGACAGCAGGAACAGCAGCGTCAGCCCCAGAAGATAGATGTCCGTCTTTGTTAATTTTATCCTCTTTCCCACGGTTGACTACCCCGCTCCTTTTGCTTATAATAGGGACTGGACATATCGGCTCGCCGCAGTGCGCGAAGCCGTCCCCTTATATTATAGCATATATGGAGAAAAAGTCACATGAAATTACATCGTTTTATTGCTGTTTTTTTATCCGCCCTGATTTTGTGCGGTATTCTGACCGTTCCTGCCGCCGCGCTGGAGGATCCGGCCATCCGCGCCAAGGCCGCGCTGCTGGTGGAGGCGGAGACGGGGACGGTGCTCTACGACCTGAACTGCCATGACGAGCTGTCCATCGCCAGCACTACCAAGATCATGTCCGCCCTGCTGATATTCGAGGCCATCGAGCGCGGCGAGCTGCGCATGGAGCAGAGCGTCACCGCCACCGCTACCGCCCTGTACGGTCTGCCGGAGGACGGCAGCACCGCCGACATCGTGGAGGGCGAAACGCTCACGGTGGAGCAGCTTTTATATTGTATGCTGGTCATCTCCGCCAACGAGACCTGCAACATTCTGGGCGAGACGCTCTGCGGCAGCGTGGAGGCCTTCGTGGAGCGCATGAACCAGCGGGCACAGGAGCTCGGCTGCACGGACACCCACTTCGCCAACACTACGGGGCTTACCCAATCGGGACACTACTCCTCTGCCTATGACCTGTATCTTATCACCCGCGAAGCCATGAAGCACGAGGGCTTCATGACCATCGTGAACACGAAATCCTACGAGATACCGCCCACCAACAAGACCGAGGAGGAGCGTGTGCTGCACAGCACCAACGCCCTGATCTCCAACTGGCGGCTGGCGGGCTATCTCTACTCCGGCGCACAGGGCATCAAGACCGGCAGTACCGATGCCGCGGGGCAGTGCCTCGTCTCCTCTGCCGTGCGCGGCAGCCGCACCCTCATCAGCGTGGTGCTGGGCGCGGAAAGGGTGGAGAAGGAGAACGGCTCCGGCTATATCGTCGAGAGCTTTACCGAGACCTCCCGCCTGTTTGACTGGGGGTTCGACAATTTCGCCTCCCAGCAGGTGCTGGATGCCAATGAGATGATTCAGGAGGTTCCCGTGGCTCTGAGCAAGGAGGTCTCCACCGTGGCCGTCCATCCGGCGGAGAACGCAGAGGCAATGCTGCCCAAGGATCTCGATGTCAGCGAGCTGACGCGCACCGTGAAGCTGGATAACGAGGTTGCCAACGCCCCCATCACCGCCGGCGACAGACTGGGAGAGATCACCGTCAGCTACGGCGGCACGGAGTATGTCACCGTTCCGCTGCTGGCGGTGGCGGATGTGTCTGCCAGCCGCTTCCTGCTGGCGAAGCATACCATCGGGGAGTTTTTCTCCCGTCCCGGCATACGCATCGCCGCCGTCGCCCTGCTGGTGGTGGTCGCCGCGCTGGTGCTGTGGTTCCGCCTGTACGGGCGCGAACGCCGCTACGGTAAGGCCAGCAGCAAGCAGTATCGCCACCACTCCTATCGGGGTCGCCGCCGCTGATGATGGAGCCGCTGCGTATCTTATACGAGGACGCGCACCTTGTGCTGTGCGTCAAGCCCGTGGGTGTGCTGTCCGAGGACAGCGACAGGGGAGCCTGTATGCCCGCCCTTTTGCGCGAGCACTACCGTGCGCGGGGTGAAAACGATTACATCGCCACCGTCCACCGCCTCGACAGGCTCGTGGGCGGCGTGATGCTCTTTTCCCGCCGCCGTGAGGTCACGGGGAAGCTCACCGCAGCCGTGGCGGAGCACCGCATCGTCAAGGAATATCTGGCGGTGCTGCGCGGCACACCGAGCGCGGACGAGGCCACGCTGACCGACCTGCTGTTTCGTGACGCCGCCTGCAACAAGAGCTATGTGGTCAAGCGTATGCGCAAGGGTGTACGCGAGGCATCCCTGCACTACACGGTGCAGGGCAAGCGGGACGGTCTGACGCTCGTGCGGGTGCAGCTCCACACGGGGCGCACCCACCAGATACGGGTACAGTTCTCCTCACGCGGCCTGCCGCTGCTGGGCGACATCCGCTACGGCAGCAAGGCGGAGTGCTCCCCCGCCCTGTGGTCAACACGCATGGCACTGACCCATCCCGTCACGGGTAAACCGCTGGAGGTCACCGCCCTCCCGCCGCAGAGCTACCCGTGGACGCTGTTCGCATGAAAAAAGAAAGAACCATGCCCTCCGGCATGGTTTTTTTTTGACTGCGCTTACCGCCCCGAACAACGGGTGTTGCCCGCGTATGTTCGTATGGTCATTCGCCCCCTGCACAGAAAGGAAACAGCTCGAGGAACAGCTCCCCGCCGTATGCATCGAGCCGCCTGCAATACTCGTCATACGCCGCCATGATCTGCCGTGCCTCATCGGTGAGCGATGCACCGCCGCCGCCGCTGCCGCCGATGGTGGAGTGCAGGAGCTTGCAGCCGAAGCCCCTTTCCGCCGCACGGATGATGCTCCACGCCTTCGAGTACGCCATGTTCATCGAGGCGGCGGCGGAGCGCAGGGAGTGCAGCTCGTCCACCGCGGCCAGAAGCCGTGCCACGCCCGGACCGAAGCATTTCTCCTCCGCAAACAGCCGTGCGGTGATGCGGACGGTGATGTTGTCATTCATGGAAGCACCCTCCTTCGTTTTCTGCGGCTATTGTACCAAACACGGACATCCGCGTCAATGGCTGCCGTGGCTTTGTCGGGTGCGTATTGCGCAGCAGGGCGGCGCGTCGCGCCGCTCTGCTGCCTTATTCAGTTGGATAGAAGGTCGCTAACGGTGTGGGTGGCGTTTGTGTCGAATTCATCGTAATACTGCTCCGTGTCCGTGCCGCCGTCCACGGGAGAGCTGAGGTCAATGCTGTCCACAAACGCGTTCATGGTGACAGCGAAGGAGGGGCGGTTGAGATACACGCTGCTTGTGTCGCCATTCGACAGGCGCACCGTCACCTCGATGACGAGATCCTGCTTGCTGTCATTGTCGTAGAGGCCGTCGCCCAGCGGGTCGATGGCTATGCTGCCGTCGGCCGCGTCCGCCATGGCGCACCTGACCAGCTCCTGCGCCTGCGCACGGGTCAGCTCCGTGTAGGAGCCATCGGAGTAGTCGTTCAGATAGCCGCCCACCACGGCATCCACGCCGCCCTGACTTTCCAATGTGTCAAGACCGATCAGGCTCTCGCGGTAGTCCGTGCGGTTCATCAGCTGCGTCAGCAGGCGGTAGACCTCGGAATCGCGCAGCAGAGGGGCATCGTAGCTGCGGCTCAGCTTCGTGCCGTTTTTCAGGGTATAGGTCAGGTGGATATACCGCCAGCCCTGTACGCCGTCCGCTTCCTGCGTGCTGGAGAGCGTGCAGCCCGTCTCCTCATACTGCTGCACTACGGCGGTGTGCAGCGCGGTGATCAGCTCCACCGCCTCGGGATCGCCGGCGGTATAGTCGGTGTAGCGGCCGTGCACCAGCACCTGCTTCACGCTGGCGGCATCGGGCACACGGGTCCGATAGCCGGTGAGATCCAGCTTCACGCACAGCGTCACCGCCAGCACCGCCAGCACCAGTGCCAGCGTTTCCAGCCACCAGCGGGCACTGAAGATGCGGAAGGACTTTTTCAGCAGCATCTGCGCGGCGAAGAAGCAGATCACCGCCGCGACCGTTTGCCAGATCGCCAGCGAAGCGAAGCTGTTTTCATTCACCGTCATGTAGCTCAGGAACAGTCCCAGACCCCAGCCGCCGCACAGACCGATGCACCACCGCGCTGCGGGGCGCAGGACGCGGAAGGCTATCGCGTCACCGGCGCACTCGCTGGGACGCTTTTTGTACAGCCACCACACCAGTGCCAGCAGCGCGACACCCACCGCCGCATAGACGGCGCAGACGGCGAAGGCCTCCGTGGGCAGCTCAAACCGGGATATGGTTGTCGTGTCCGCTCCCACCTGCACGGTAATCAGCTGACTGTCACCGTTGATAAGCGCGTCCCACAGCCGCCGGACAGGCGTCAGCCAGCGGACAAGCAGGGGCGTACTCCCTCTGACATAGCCGAAGTAGAACATATCCGCCACCTCGCTGGCCACGGCAAAACACAGCATCGCCGCAGCGTTCAGCGTACCGTACAGCACGGGGATCGCCAGCAGCCAGCCCGTGACCATGGCACACAGGGAGGCGAGGGCAAAGAAGAACACCAGCATCAGCTCCGTCAGCAGCAGCCACGCGCCCAGCTCCGCCCAGCAGAATATCCCGCCGCCGGAGGCGCACAGCGCGGTCAGCACGAAAATGATTACATTGCCTGCCGTCAGCATAGCGAGTGCGGCGAGTGTGTGGGAGAAAAACGCCTGCGTCCGCGTGACGGGCAGGGTGTGCAGCAGCCCCACGGTGCGGCCGTTCATCAGATACGACCACACCGCCATCGCCATGAAGCAGCCAAACAGCAGGGACATGACGACGGATGCCGTCATGGTGTTGACGACCAGATTGTGCTGTGTAACCTCCAGCAGCGTCAGGCCGGGACTCGCCATGTCGAGGCAGTCGTTCGTCTTGCGGAGCATCTGCATGGGCAGAATCACGACCCACACCGCCACATAGAGGAACAGCAGCGGCCAGTAACGCTTCAAATCGCTGCGCAGCAGCGCACGGTTACAGAAGGATGTCTTTTGCGGCATAGTCCACACCTCCCAATTCATAGATGAAAATTTCCTCCAGCGTCAGCGGAATGGATTCCAGCAGCACCGGCTCGGTGATCTGCATACGGCGCAGGATCTCCGCGCTGCTGCCGCGCACGATGTAGGTGTACACCCGCCCGATGTGGCTGCGGTGCAGTATCTTCAGCTCGGCGGGCAGCGGCGGCTCGGTCACATCCCGATACGCCACCTGAAGCTTCACCGTGCTGTCCTGCAAATCGCTCAGGCTGCGCTCCAGCAGCACCCTGCCGTGGTTCAGGATGCCCACATGGTCGCACACATCCTCCAGCTCGCGCAGGTTGTGGCTGGACACCAGCACCGTTGTGCCGCGCTCGGCGACATCGCCCAGCAGCAGCGACCACACCTGACGGCGCATCACGGGGTCAAGCCCGTCCACCGGCTCGTCCAGCACCAGATACTCCGGCATACAGCACAGCGTCAGCCAGAAGGCCGCCTGCTTCTGCATACCCTTGGACATGCGGCGGAGCATCTGCCGCTCGTTGAGCGGAAAGACCTCCTTGAGCTTTTCGTACCGCTCCCAGTTAAAGGCGGGATAGACACCGGCGTAGAATTTCGCCATCTCCCTGATGCCCGACTGGGGGAAATAGTACCAGTCATCGCCGATGACCGCCATGCGGCTTTTGACGGCGGTGTTCTCGTATACCGCCGCGCCGTCCACCAGCACCTCGCCGCTGTCCTGCCGGTAGATGCCCGCCAGGTGGCGGATAACGGTGGACTTGCCTGCACCGTTGGGACCCACCAGCCCGTACACCGCGCCCGTCGGCACGGTCATGGTCAGACCGTCCAGAGCGCGGAAGCCGTCAAAGCTCTTGACGACATTTTTTACCTCGATCATGCTTGTTCTCCTCCTTCCCACAGCAGCATGAGCTGCTCACTCGTGTAGCCCAGACTTTTCAGCTCCTCCAGCAGCGGACGCATCTGCGCCGTCAGCTCCCGCACGCGGCGGGTATGCTCACCGTCCCCCGCAGAGACGAAGCTGCCCCTGCCCGTGACGGAGTAGATGTACCCCTCCGATTCCAGCTCGGCATACGCCCGCTGGATGGTGTTGGGGTTGATGGCAAGCTGCGTCGCCAGTGAGCGCACGGAGGGCAGCTTTTCCTCCGGCGACAGCAGCCCCGTGAGCATCATGCGGCGAAGACTGTCCTTCACCTGCTGATACAGCGGGCGGCTGTCCCGATAATCCAATGAGATCATGTACACACGCTCCTTTCCGTATGAAGTGTATTATGCGTGTTAGTACAGTTAGCATAGCACAGGAATTTGCATCTGTCAAGCAAAATTTTTCTTTCCTTTGCCGCCTTTGCATAGTATAATGCCCTTGAATACTTTCCCGAAGGGAGATATGTATATATGCTTATCACCGTAAAGGTCGGCACCTCGACGCTGGCGCACGCCACGGGACGGCTGAATGTCCGTCAGACAGAGGCTCTGTGCAAGGTGCTCAGCGATTTGAAAAACGCGGGACATCAGATCATTTTGGTGTCCTCCGGCTGTATCGGCATGGGCGTGGGCAAGCTGAACCTGCCGGGGCGTCCGAAGGACATGCCCACCAAGCAGGCCGCCGCCGCCGTGGGGCAGTGCGAGCTGATGTATACCTATGACAGGCTGTTCAGCGAGTACAGCCACACCGTCGCGCAGGTGCTGCTCACGGCAGAGGATGTGAAGAACGAGCAACGCAGCCGCAACATGCGCAACACCATTTTCCGCCTGCTGGAGCTGGGCGCGCTGCCTATCATCAACGAAAACGACACCGTGGCCACCGACGAGGTGGGCGTTGAGAATACCATCGGTGAGAACGACACGCTCTCGGCCATCGTCGCGGCGGCGGTACATGCCGAGCTGCTGATCCTGCTCAGCGACATTGACGGATTGTATGACGGCGACCCGCACACCGACCCGAACGCAAAGCTGATCCCCGTGGTGGAGGCAATGAACGAGCAGATCATGGCTCTCGGCGGCGGCAGCGGCAGCGCACTCGGCACGGGCGGCATGGCCAGCAAGCTGCGGGCGGCGCAGATTGCCACCGCCGCAGGGTGCGAGATGATCATTGCCAACGGCAGCAAGCCCCACCTCCTGTACGACATTGCCGCAGGAAAGAGCGTGGGCACACGATTTCCGGCAAAGGAGCGGTGAGCATGACGACGATTGACATTCTGAAGAAGACACGCGATGCGCGCGGCAGTCTGACCGCGCTGGACGAGGCGGGGAAGAACGCGCTGCTGCTGTCCATGGCGGACAGCCTGCTCGCCCGTGAGAGGGATATTCTGGCGCGGAACGGCGAGGATATGGCCGCCGCCGCAGGGCACATCAGCGCGGTCATGCTGGATCGCCTGCGTCTCGACCATGAGCGGCTGGCGGGCATGGCGGACGGCGTTCGCGCCATCGCCGCACTGCCTGACCACACGGGACGGGTGCTCTCCGAGGCGACGCGCCCGAACGGGCTGGTCATTCAAAAGGTGCAGGTGCCGCTGGGGCTGGTGTCCATCATCTACGAAAGCCGCCCCAATGTTACCTCCGACGCGGCGGCACTGGCACTGAAGTCGGGCAATGTCTGCGTCCTGCGCAGCGGAAAGGAGGCGTACCGCACCGCCCGCGCCATCGTGGACGCGCTGAAGGCGGGCATTTCCGCCGCAGGCGGCAACGCGGAGATACTGAACATCGTGGACGACACCACGCACCAGTCCGCAGCGGACATCATGACCGCCAAGGGGTTGGTCGATCTGCTGATTCCACGCGGCGGCGCAGGGCTTATCCGCGCCTGCGTGGAGGGCGCGACCGTGCCGTGCATCGAGACGGGCACGGGCATCTGCCATGTGTATGTGGACGAGAGCGCGGACATCACCATGGCACTGGACATCGTGGAGAACGCCAAGGCGAGCCGCCCGTCCGTGTGCAACGCGGAGGAGGTGCTGCTGGTACACAGCGCGATAGCGGGAAAATTCCTGCCCCTGCTGCAAGGGCGGCTGACGGACGAGCGCACCGCCGCAGGCAAGACCCCCGTGGAGCTGCGGCTGGATAAACGCGCTGCCGCCGTCATCGGCGGCACGCCCGCCGGAGAGCGGGACTTCGACACGGAGTTCCTGGACTATATTCTGGCCGTTAAGGTCGTGGACGGCGTGGACGAGGCCATCGCCCACATTCTGGCACACTCCACGGGGCACAGCGAGGCCATCGTTACGCAGACGCCTGCCCACGCGGAGCAATTCGTCCGCGGCACCGACAGTGCCGCCGTGTATGTCAACGCCTCGACCCGCTTTACCGACGGCGGGGAGTTCGGTCTGGGGTGTGAGATGGGCATCTCCACGCAGAAGCTGCACGCCCGCGGCCCCATGGGGCTGGACGAGTTGGCGACCTACAAATATGTCGTGCGCGGCAGCGGACAGGTGCGCTGAGCGATAAAAAGAGCTATAAGGAAAGACCGGCACTGCCAGTCTTTCCTTATAGCTCCACGATTTCCGCGCCGAGGGCGGATGCATCATCGGCATCATGTGTGACGCACAGCACCGCCGCGCCGCTGCGGTGGCGCAGGAGGTACGAGGCCGTGCGGTCGCGGCTCTCCGCGTCCAGTCCCTTGAACGGCTCGTCCAGCAGCAGCAGGCCGCCGTAGCACACGGCGCGGGCAATGGCCACACGCCGCCGCTGGCCGCCGGACAGCTCCTCCGCCGGTTGGGACAGGTGCTCCGCCAGCCCCAGCTCCGCCAGATGGCGTTCGATCTCCGCCGTGGGCATGGTGCGCCCCGTGACGAGGCGCACATTCTCCACTGCGTTCAGCACGGGGCACAGGCGATCCTCCTGAAAGACGAAGCCCAACTTGTCGGGCAGGCCGGTGATGCTGCCGCCGTCGGGCTTTTCCAGCCCCGCGATACACCGCAGCAGCGTGGTCTTGCCCCTGCCGGAGGGAGCCATCAGGCACACGACCGCGCCGTCCGCGAGGGTAAGGGAGATATTCTCCAGCACGGCGCGGCCATCGAAGCTCTTGCACAGGCGGCGAATTTCGATCATGCGCACCGCCCCCTCTCCAGCCGGTGCAGCGTGCGGCGCAGCAGTGCCAGCACAAGGTGCTCGAAGGCCGCGCTCAGTGCCACGATGACGACCGTCCACGCCAGCAGGTCGGCGGTTTGCAGGTAAATCTTCGCATCGTACAGCCGCTCGCCGATGGAGCCGCCCACCACACCGATAACCTCCGCCGCCACGCCCGCCTTCCAGCTCATGCCGAGTGCCGTGGCGCAGCCCGCCAGCAGAAACGGCTCCACCGCGGGCAGCAGGATGCCCCGCACCTGCCGGTGCCACGGGACGCGGAACGAGCGTGCCATCTCCGTCAGCTGCGGGTCGGCACTGCGGAGCCCCTGTAATATATTGGTATACAGAATGGGAAAGACCATAAGGAACGAGATGAACAGCGGCAGGGCGGCGGCGTCCATCCAGATGAGTGCGAGGATGATGAACGACGCCACCGGCACGGACTTCACCGCCAACACATAGGGGCGCAGCAGCACCTCCAGCAGCGGAAAGCGTCCGGCGGCGAACGCCAGCACCGCCGCCGCCAGCAGTGCCAGCGCGAAGCCAAGGGCAATGCGGCAGAAGCTGAACGAGGCCGAACGCCACAGCTCCGCCGTGGGCAGCAGTGCGATAAGGCGCGTCAGCACCCGCACGGGCGAGGGCAGCAGCAGGGGCGAGCCCACCGCCGCCGCGACACCCTGCCACACCAGCAGAGCCAGCACCGCTGCGGCGGTGCGCTGCCATGTGCCTTTTCTCATGCCGCCGCGTAGTAGAAGGCATCGTCGGGCATAGTGCCGCCCACGGCCTCGGGATTCAGGTCATAGAGCGTCCGGAGATAGCCGCCCACGGCGGTCTTCATCTCCGCGCCCGTGATGCACACCAGGTTGCAGTAGGGAATCGCCTTTTCCGCCACCGCCGCCTTGACAATGCCGTAACTCTCCACCAGCACGGATGCGCCCGCAGGGTCGCCGTTGGCGTAGTCGGTGCTCGCGGCGTACTCGGTGAGGAAGGCGGTCACGGCATCGGGGTGCGCATCGGCGAAGTCCTTGCGCGCCACCAGCACGGAGGTGACGAGGCGGCTGCCGTTATCGAGGGCATCCCACGCCGCACTCAGATCAACGGCCACGCGCAGACCGTCCACCTGACTCTGTGCCACGGTGACGAAGGGCTGGGGCAGCATGGCCACGGCGTTGTCCTGCTCCGCCATCAGAGCGACGATCTCGGTCGGCTCGCTTTTCCACTCCACCTGCACATCCTCGCCCAGCGTCAGGCCGCTGCTGCGCAGGAGGTAGCTCAGAGCATATTCGGGTGTTGCACCCTTGCCCGTGGCATAGATGGTCTTGCCGCTGAGAGAGGCGATATCCGTGACCGTCTCGCCGCCCTTTTCCACGATGTACAGCACGCCCAGCGTGCCCGCCGCCAGCAGCTCCACGCCGCCCTCGGTCTGGTTGTACAGGATGGCGGCGACATTGGCGGGCACCGCCAGAATGTCCAGCTCACCCTGCACCAGCTTGGGCGTCAGCTCATTGGCGGAGGCCGCCATGGTGAACTCGTAGCTATTGGCGGTCGTGCCCGCCTCGTTGTCCGCCAGCAGCTTCACCATGCCGATGGAGGTGGGGCCCTTCAGCCCGCCCAGACGGACAGTGACCTTTTCCGCCGCCGTGTCGTCCGCCGCCGTGTCAGCGTCGATGGGCATGGGCGTATTGGGGGAGGTACACCCCGCCAGCGAGAGCACCAGCATCACTGCCAGCAAAAGGGAAAGAAATTTTTTCATGTGTATGGCTCCTCTCTATGAGAAAAATATATCCGCAATGGGCGTTATCCGCCCATTTTCGCGTACTGCGTTTTGACGCTGACGCCCTCCAGCCGCCCGATGCGTCCGCTGAGCGCGGAGATCACATCCTGCGGCGCGTCCAGCACCACGGAGATGATGTTCACGCCCCGCGCCCGATAGGGCACACCCATGCGCCCGACGATATAGCCGCTGCACTCATGCAGCAGGCGGTTCAGCTCCGCCACCGCGTCCTCGTTTTCCACGATGATGCCCATCAGAGCCACCCGTGTTTCGTCCATAGCCAAGACCTCCCGAAAAAATAAAAGCCGCGCCGCCACCGCGACACGACCACACCACCCGCCTCGGCGGGTGCAAAAGAGTATAGGACGCATCTTCCGCCTCAAGCGTACTTTCGGCGTCAGCAGCAATGCTATTGTAAGGCACCCGCCCGCCCCTGTCAAGGGGGATTCGGTATTCCGAAGCCGCCGCAGGCAGGAGAGAGGGCGGAGCCTCTGCTTGCGGGAGAGGCTCCGCCCGGGAGAAAGCGTTTTGCGCTCAGTGCTCGCGCACCGTCTTTTCCGCACGCTGCACGGCGGGCAGGCGGGAGATGAGGCAGGCCACCACACCGCAGATGAGGGAGGGAACTACCCAGCCGAGGCCGAGGTCGGACAGGGGCAGCTCGCGCACCACGGGGATGGACACACCGTAGGTATCCAGCGTACACAGCACGCTGATGACCAGTGCGCCGATAGCCGCACCGCGGCTGACGAAATCATGCACCTTGGGCATGATGAGGGCGATAAGGATGAGCACCAGCGCGGGGGGATACACGATGTCCAGCACGGGGGAGGCGATGGACACGATGCGATCCAGACCGAGGTTGGAGACAACGGCACTGAACACGCAGATAATCACCACGAACGCCTTGTAGGATACCTTGCCGCGGAACAGCTCGGTGAAGTACGCGGCGGCGGAGCTCGTCAGGGCGATGGCCGTGGTCACGCAGGCCAGACCCACGACGACACCGAAAATCACCATGCCGGCCTTGCCCATCAGGGACTCCACGATGGTCATGATCAGCGCGGCGCGGCCGATCTCGGAGGTATACTGCGTGGACACGGTAGCACCCAGATACGCAAGACCCATGTACACCGCCAGCAGCAGCACACCGGCCAGCACCGCCGCGCCGCCCACGGCGCGGAACTGCTCACGCCCCTTGGCGTAGCCCTTGGCACTGACGCTTTGCAGAACGATGATGCCGAAGGGAAGTGCCGCCAGCGCATCCAGCGTCTGATAGCCCGCCTTGATGCCGGTGACGGTCACATTGTCGATCTGCGGCGCAAGCGCGATCTCGCCCAGTGGGGAGACGACGCCCTTGATGATGATAACGAACAGACCCACCAGCAGCAGCGGCGTGAGGATCTTGCCCACGATGTCCACCACGGCGGACTCCTTGATGCACAACGCGAGGATCACCGCGAAGAATATCACGGAGAACACCACGGGCGACACGCCGGAGATGTTGGGTACGATTGCCATTTCGTAGGTGCTGGCACTGGTGCGGGGGATGGCGACCATCGGCCCGATGCACAGGATGATGGCGCACATCAGCACCTCGGCGGGCACCTTGCCCACGCGCTGCAAGACGGCCTCACTGCTGCCTACGCGCAGCAGCGCGAACATACCCAGCAGTGCCAGACCGATGTCCGCGATAAAGTAGGCGGAAAAGCCCGCGAACCAGCTGCTGCCCGCCTCCATGCCAAGGAAGGGCGGGAAAATCACATTGCCCGCGCCGAAAAACATGGAAAACAGCGCGAAGCCCACCACGATGATGTCGCTTATCCGGCGACTTTTTTTCTGTCCTGTCATTTTGATACTCCATTTCCTCTCTTTTTTCCTCAAGTGCCTTGCGGCGTACAGCTGCGACCTGTCCCGAATGGGTGTTGCAGTCTGTACATGTAGTGTAGCATTTTTTTCATGGTTGCGGAAATGAAGCTGATTGAACGGGCGTTGAATAAAATTGATGGCGCACAAATTCTCGCGAGAAAATTCCTGTATCATTGTTCAAAAGTTTACATTCGCGACATTGAAACCGCCCTCTCCTTGTGATATATTGAGAAACATTCCGTTTATTTTTGTGAAAAGCGTACAGAAAGCGAGGCTCCTATGGATGACAAAAAGCTGCGGGCACTGCTGACGGCAGTGCAGTGCGGCAGCTTCGGAAAAGCGACGGTGCAGCTCGGCTACACCCAGTCCGCCATGACACATCTGGTGAACAAGCTGGAGGCCGAGCTGGGCTGCACGCTGCTCCTGCGCGGCAGTCAGGGCGTGCGGCTTTCCGAGGAGGGCGAGCATCTGCTGCCCTATATACAGAATTATCTCGCCGCCAGTGATGCGCTGCGGCAGGAGGCCGCCGTACAGGGCGAGAAATACAGCCGCAGCCTGCGCATCGGCTGCTTTGCCAGTATCGCCCGTGCGCGTCTGCCCGACATGCTGCAAAAATTCCGCAAGCTCCACCCCGAAATCAAGGTGGATGTGCTGGTGGGCGGCTATGAGCTGGCCGCGGCACTGGAGGAGGAGCGGGTGCAGCTTGCGCTGGTGGAGGAGTCCTGCGGCAGGGGCTTTTACTGGACGCCGCTGACGATCGCGCCGCTGGTGGCGGTTGTGCCGCCCGATTTTCCGTGGGAGGAGAAGGCCATCTCCCTTGAGCGGCTGCTACAGGAGACATTCATCTCCTGCCCCGAGCAGTATGTGACGCGCCTTCTGCCGCCGGACACCACCCGTCTGGAGGTGACGGCCTCGGACGATGCCGCCATACTGTCCATGGTGTCCGCAGGGCTGGGCGTGTCGGTGATCTCCGCCTTCTCCCTGACGGGCTACGCAGGGCAGGTGCGGGTGCTTCCCCTGACGGAGCCCATGTCCCGCACGCTGGGCGCGGCGGTGAAGACTCCGCCGCCGGCCAACAGTGCCGCAAGGTATTTTCTGTCCTTCCTGAAGCGGCATTACCCGAATCGACCGAATTGAAAAAGCTGTATCCCCCGACCCGTGGTCGGGGGATACGGCTTGCGGCTTTTCGTCGGGGTAGTCCCGCAATTTGTATACGAACCGCTCCTCTCTCCGTCAGAACTCCGGCGCGTCGGGGGCTTTGTGATACAGCAGGGGTTTGCCGTCCGCGTCCACAAGGACGGTCAGACCGCCGGCATTGCCCGAGATGTGCCAGAGGTACTGCACACCGGTCTTAGTGTCCACCAGAACCTCGCTGCTGCCAAAGAAGCCTCCCTCGCCCGACACCTTGATAAAACGGCCTTCCTTTGTCGCCATAGGTTACTCCGCCGCCCTTTCGTCCTCGACCAGCAGCTTCGCGCTGGCCGCCAGCCCCGCAAGACCCTGTATCTCACTGGGGATGATGAGCTTGGTGGCCTTGCCGTCCGCCAGCTTCGCCAATGCCTCCAACGATTTGAGCTTGATGACCTGATCGTTGGGCGCGTTCTCGTTGAGCAGCTTCAGAGAGTCCGCCATAGCCTGCTGCACCTTCAGGATGGAGGTCGCCTCCGCCTCCGCCGCCATGATCTTCGCCTGCTTGGCGGCATCGGCGCGCAGGAGGGTGGACTGCTTTTCGCCCTCGGCGATCAGCACCTTGCTGGCCTTTTCGCCCTCGGCCTGCAAAATGGACTCGCGGCGTTCGCGCTCGGCCTTCATCTGCTTTTCCATGGCGTTCTGGATCTCACGCGGCGGCAGGATGTTCTTGAGCTCCACGCGGTTGACCTTGATGCCCCACGGGTCGGTGGCCTCGTCCAGGATGGAGCGCATTTTGGCGTTGATGGTGTCGCGGCTGGTGAGGGACTGATCCAGCTCCAGCTCGCCGATGATGTTGCGCAGGGTGGTGGCCGTCAGATTCTCAATGGCGGACATGGGGTGCTCCACGCCGTAGGCGTACAGCTTGGGGTCGGTGATCTGGAAATAGATGACCGTGTCGATCTGCATGGTCACATTGTCCTTGGTGATGACGGGCTGGGGGTCAAAGTCCGCCACCTGCTCCTTCAGGCTGACGCGCTTGACCACGCGGTCGATAAACGGCAGCTTGAAGTGCATACCCACGCCCCACACGCTGTGGAACGCGCCGAGACGCTCGATGACATACGCCTTGGACTGCTGGACGATCTGGATGCAGCTCACCACCACGGCGAGAATGAGAATGATGAGAATGGCCACGGCAACGGCACTGAAATCTGGCATAATGATATCCTCCTGTTTTTTCTTCGATTTCGTTTATGTCGGTGTATTGTGCTTTAATTTGCTTCGCCGGACGGCACCTCGCACCGCACGATGAGCTTCACGCCCTCCATGCGCAGGATGCGCACGGCGGTGTCCGGCTCGATAACGCCGCCGTCATCGCTGCGCGCCGTCCATGTCTTTCCATCAATATAGACGGCTCCCGAGGGCAGGGCGTTGTCGATGCGCTCCGTCACGCGCCCCACCGCGCCGAGCACACGGTCGGCATTCGTGGGCTTGATGTCCTTATTCATCCACCTGACCGCCAGCGGGCGGGTGAACGCCAGTGCCGCAATGGACACTGCGAAGAACAAACCGACCTGAAGCCATATCGCTCCGCCGCACACCGCGGCGATAAGCCCCGCCACGCTGCCCAGCACGAACCATATCGAGGTCAGTCCGGCGGTGGCGGCCTCCGCCGCGCCGAAGATGATGATGGCGGCGATCCAAATCGTTGCTGCCATGTCTGCGCTTCCTCCTTTCAGGATCAGGCCGAGGATGCCCGCCAGTATGCCGATGCCCACCAGCACGGCGCCCGCCAGCCATTTGTTTTTCGGGGAGAGATTGGTCAGGAACGCGCCCACGGCGCGGCGGAGCGTTGCACGCGGCAACGGCTTCTCCTCCGATGGGCTCTCCTGCGATGCAGAGAGGGGTACGGGAGCCTCCTCCGCGAACAGCTCAGCGATAGAGACATGGTAGCGGTTGCAGATGTAGAGGATTTTTTCGATTTCGGGATAGCCCCTGCCGCTCTCCCACTTGCTCACCGCCTGACGGGAAACCTGAAGCTGCGCGGCGAACTGCTCCTGTGTCAGTCCGCTGCCGCGCCGCACCGCCGCCAGCCGTTCACCAAACGCCATACGCACCCTCCTTCGTTTCCTGTGGTGTCAGTATACACGACACCGTGGGAAAATGTCTATCATCCTGCGGTTGCGGCGGGGTAAAATTTCGGTTTTGCCGCGCAACCTGATGTTTACATGCTCCATTATACCGTATCGCCGCCGAAAAAGCCACAGGATTTTTGGGTTGCGCGCCGTGGGATTTTTCGGTATACTGGGGCAGAGAAGCGGATTCCCACGCAGGGGCGGGCTGCGCCGCCCCTGCACGAAAGACGAGGTGCTTTTGATGATAACCTACGAGATACCCTGCCTGCTGGGGCTGGAAAAATTAGTGGTGGACGAAATAAAACGGCTGGGCTTGGCGGAGGTACACGCCGAAAACGGGCGCGTGCTCTGTCAGGGCACTTGGGCGGACTGCGCACGGCTGAACATCAACCTGCGCTGCGGCGCACGGGTCATCGCCCTGCTGGGGCAGTTCACGGCGAGGAGCTTCGAGGAGCTGTTTCAGGGTGTCCGCGCCGTCGCGTGGGAGGAATATCTGCCGCGTGACGCGGCATTCCCCGTGAAGGGGTACTCCATCTCGTCGCAGCTGCACGCCGTTCCCGCCTGCCAGAGCATCATCAAAAAGGCGGTGGTGGAGCGGCTGCGCGCCCACTACGGCATCGAGCAGTTCCCCGAAACGGGGACGAAGTATCAGATACGCTTTTCTCTGTTCAAGGATCAGGTGTCCGTGGGACTGGACACCAGCGGCGAGGGGCTGTACAAGCGCGGCTACCGCGCCGTCGGCGTGGAGGCTCCCCTGCGGGAGACGCTGGCCGCCGCACTGGTGACGCTCAGCCGCTATCGCGGGCGCGATTCGTTCTGCGACCCGTTCTGCGGCAGCGGCACGATCCCCATTGAGGCCGCGCTTATCGCCAGAAACCGCGCTCCGGGGCTTGACCGCCGCTTCGACGCGCAGAGGTGGGCGTTCCTGCCGTCCGAGAGCTGGATGGACGCGGCGGACGAGGCGCAGGATAAGGAGTTCCACGGCAGTTACGATATATGGGGCGGCGACATCGATTCCAGGGCGGTCGCCATAGCGTGCGACAACGCCCGCAAAGCGGGCGTGGATGACTGCGTGCGCTTTGAGGTCGCGGACGCGGCGAAATTCCGCCGCGACAGCCAATACGGGCAGCTGGTGACGAACCCGCCCTACGGCGAGCGGCTTATGGAGCGGCGGGAGGCAGAGGAGCTGTATCGCATCTTCGGCAGGGCGTGGCGCACCCTGCCTGCGGGCTGGCGGACGCTGGTGCTCAGCAGCCATACGGAGTTCGAGCGGTGCTTCGGGAAAACGGCGGACAGGAAGCGGAAGCTGTATAACGGCATGATCAAGTGTGATGTGTTCATGTATGGCAACCTCTGACGGGCATCCTTTCCGCAGATGCTTTGCCGCGCCTCAGCAAAAAATCCGCGTCGTCGGAGAGGGCGGTTGATTTGTCAGGGCAGAATACGGCAAGTGCCCGACCGGACGCTTTATTTTCAATTTGTTCACTTTCTTTTGCGGAAGCATGATAGAATGGTTTATACTACAATGTGTTAGTGAGGAGGAGAGCCTCGATGAAGCATGTTTTTATCATCAATCCCACGGCGGGAAAGAGCGACAGCCGCCAGCGCATCTACGACATGGCGGAATCGCTGCGGCAGAAGCACGGACTGGAGGTGCAGTGCATTCTGACAAAAAAGCAGGGACACGCCACGGAGCTGGCGAAGCGGCTCTGCGAGTCGGGAGAGGAGCTGCGCTTTTACGCCTGCGGCGGGGACGGCACGGTGAACGAGGTGGCCAACGGCATCATCGGCTACGACAACGCCGCCATGACCGCCATCCCCGTGGGGACGGGCAACGACTTTCTTAAAAACTTCGGTGCGGACGCGGAGAAATTCCGTGACGCGGAAAACCTGTGGGACGGCCCGCAGTTCCCGCTCGATGCCATTGATGTGAATGGGCGCGTGGCACTGACCATCGCCTGCTCCGGCATTGATGCCCGCGTTGCCGCCGATGTACACAAGTACAGCGACAGCCCCCTGCTGGACGGCAAGGGCAGCTATGTCTGCTCGCTGGCGGTGAACTTCCTGTTCAAGGGTATCTCCAGCCACTGGACGATTACCATGGACGGCGTGGCGACGGAGGGCGACTGGGCGTTGGTGGCGGTGTGCAACGGACGCTACTACGGCGGCGGCTTCATGCCCGTGCCGGAGGCACGGATGGACGACGGTGTGCTGAATACGCTGGTGGTGAACAAGGTCAGCCGCCGCACCTTCCTCAGGTTTGTCGGCCCCTACTCCAAGGGCGACTATGCCCGCTTCCCCGACTATGCCGCCTCCTACTGTCCCGAGGTGGTGCGGATTCAGTCACAGAAGTGCGACATCGTGACCTGTCTGGACGGGGAATGCTCGGCCAGCAGCGATGTGACCATTAAAATGCACGACAGGAAGCTGAACTTCTTCGGCCCTGAGGGGTGCTCATGCAACCGCACGGCGCGCACCTGAACGATGCGAGTTGAACTTTTTGTGAATTTTTCAAATTTTGCCCTTTTCCCCCTTGCAAATTCAGAATAGTGTGTTATGATAATCAGCGTTAGCACTCGTATACTTCGAGTGCTAACGCTGAAAGGCTTATCAAAAAATAGAAATACAAGGAGGAACCAACTATGAAGCTTACACCGCTTGCCGACCGCGTGGTCCTGAAGATGACCGAGGCGGAGGAGACCACCAAGGGCGGCATTATCCTGACAGGCTCCGCAAAGGAGAAGCCCTCCGTAGCGGAGGTTATTTCCGTGGGACCCGGCGGCACTGTGGACGGCAAGACCATTGTTATGTCTGTGAAGGCGGGCGACAAGGTCATCACCGATAAGTACGCAGGCACGAAGGTAACACTGGAGGACGAGGAGTATATCATCGTCAAGCAGGGCGACATCCTTGCTATCGTGGAGTAAGAGTAGGAGGTACGATTTATGTCTAAGATTATCAAGCGCGGGGATGAAGCCCGCAAAGCACTGGAGTCCGGCGTCAACCAGCTCGCCGATACCGTTAAGGTCACTCTCGGCCCCAAGGGCCGCAATGTGGTGCTGGATAAGAAGTTCGGCACGCCCCTGATCACCAACGACGGCGTGTCCATCGCCAAGGAGATCGAGCTGGACGATCCGTTTGAGAACATGGGCGCACAGCTCGTGCGCGAGGTATCCACCAAGACCAACGATGTCGCAGGCGACGGCACCACCACCGCCACGCTGCTGGCACAGTCCATGATCCACGAGGGTCTGAAGAATCTGGCTGCGGGCGCGAACCCCATCGTGATGAAGAAGGGCATGGCCAAGGCCGTGGACGCCGCCGTGGCCGCCATCAAGCAGCAGAGCCAGAAGGTCAACGGCACGGCTGACATCGCCCGCGTGGGTACGGTGTCCTCCGGCGACGAGACCATCGGCAAGCTGATCGCCGAGGCAATGGAGAAGGTCTCCGCCGACGGCGTGATCACCATCGAGGAGTCCAAGACCGCCGATACCTATTCCGAGGTCGTTGAGGGCATGATGTTTGACCGCGGCTATATCACCCCCTACATGGCCACCGATATGGAGAAGATGGAGGCCGTGGTGGATGATCCCTACATCCTCATCACCGACAAGAAGATCTCCGTCATCAGCGACATCCTGCCCCTGCTGGAGCAGATGCTGCAAAGCGGCAAGAAGCTGTTCATCATCGCCGAGGATGTCGAGGGCGAGGCTCTGAGCACGCTGCTGGTCAACCGCCTGAAGGGTGTGCTGAATGTGGTATGCGTCAAGGCTCCCGGCTTCGGCGACCGCCGCAAGGAGATGCTTCAGGACATTGCCATCCTGACCGGCGGTCAGGTCATCAGCGAGGACTTCGGCCTGACGCTGAAGGATGCCACCCTCGATATGCTGGGTCGTGCCCGCCAGATCAAGGTCACGAAGGAGAACACCATCATCGTGGACGGCATGGGCGACCAGCAGGCCATCAAGGATCGCGTCTCCCAGATCCGCGCCCAGATCGGCGTGACCACCAGCGAGTACGACAAGGAGAAGCTGCAGGAGCGTCTGGCCAAGCTCGCCGGCGGCGTGGCGGTCATCAAGGTCGGTGCCGCTACCGAGACCGAGATGAAGGAGAAGAAGCTGCGCATCGAGGACGCACTGAACGCTACCAAGGCCGCCGTTGAGGAGGGTATCGTGGCAGGCGGCGGCACGATTTATGTCAATATCATCCCCGCCGTCACCGCACTGCTGAACAGCACCGAGGGCGACGAGCGCGTGGGCGTGCAGCTGGTGGCCAAGGCGTTGGAGTCCCCCATCCGTCAGATCGCCGCGAATGCGGGTATCGACGGCAGCGTGGTGCTGGAGAAGGTACGCGCCTCCGGCAAGAACGGCTACGGCTTCGACGCCTACAAGGAGGAGTACTGCGACATGATCGCCGGCGGTATCGTCGATCCCGCCAAGGTGACGCGCAGTGCGCTGGAGAACGCCGCCAGCGTGTCCGGCATGGTGCTGACCACCGAGTCTCTCGTGGCCGACAAGCCCCAGCCGCCCGCTCCGGCTCCCGCCGCACCCGATATGGGCGGCATGGGCATGTATTGATAAAAGGGTAAATCGGGGTCCGTTCTGTCGGGCTTCTGCCCGCAGGGGTGCGGCGGCGATGCCGCCGCACCCCTTATGTCTGTCAAAAGACCCTGCCTTTTCCCGGTAGTCTATCGGAATCTAACGAGCGTCTGATTTTCAAATCCCGCGCTCCGCGGTAAAATAAAAGCCATCCTTACGGATAAAGCCACCCCCCATCGGGGTGGCTTTGCTCTGTAATCATCCCTCAAACGGCACACCGAATATCTGCCAGAACTGCTCGTTTTCGCTGTCGGACACCATGGCGGTGTTCCACGAGCCGAACATAAAGCTGGCGCAGCTGTCCGTCCCCTTCAGCACCGACACGGTGCGGCCGTCATCGAAGGTCACGGTCAGCTTGGCGGTAAAGCCGCAGGAGGACGCGCCACCGTAGGCGCGGGCGTTGGTGAGCATTTTTTGCAGCGCGGGCAGGTCACTTTTGTCGCCGGTATATGTCTCGCCGCCGTAAAATTCCAGCTTGGCGGCGGTCATATTGCCCCGGAAATCCTCCGGCGTGACAAAGGTGTAGCCGCACTGCTCCGTCAGGATTTGCAGCACCGTGGGCGGCACGGGGTGGTACTCGTTGCCGATGTAGGAGACAATATCCTCGCCGTTCTGCCGCAGCTCGGCGCACACCTGATACCACTCCGGCAGCACCTCGCCCGTCTCCGAGCGGATGGTCTGCACCTGCTCTGCCGTCAGCGGCACGGTCTGCTTCACGGAGTCGCCCGCCTCCCATGTGACGGTGTAGACCTCCAGCTCGGCGGTGGCTTCTGCTGCATCAGAATTTGCCTGCATATAAGCGTCGATGTCGTTTTTCAGCCGCGCCGCCGCGTCGCCTTTGCCCGTGAGCGACAGCCGCCGGATATAGTCCTCCACCGTGTTGGGAGCCTGTCTGTACCGCTTGGCCAGTGTCGCCATCGCGCCCTCGGCATACGCGCCGTCCGCGTTCAGGTAGTAGGCGCACAGATAGCTCAGCGGCACGGTGTCCCAATCGGGCAGCGTATCGCCGTAGACAATGCCGTAGTCCTCCGCCCTGACGCTCATCGGGTCGTTGTCCCCCTCCACGCTCCACGGGGTCGTTTCCTCAAAGGTCGGCAGTGTATCGCCCGAATAGTAGACCAGCGAGCCGTCGTCCACCTTCGCTTGCAGCACATCCATCAGCGTCTGCAAGCCCTCCACGCTCTCCCGTGCGGCGTTGATCTCGTCAATGAAGTCCCCGGCGTACACCGTGCCGGAGGCCACCGCCTCCTGCGTGGCCTGATCCAGATCCTTCCAGCAGACCCACTCGATGTTGTCCACCAGTGCCAGCACGACATAGCTGCGCTGCGCCATCTGCCGATTCCACACCGCGCTGCGCTCCGGCACCTCGTCCGCGAAAGCATAGCAGACCGTCACGCCCATCGGTTCCTTGTCGGTGCTGAGCTGTATCCCGTAGGAGCAGCCCTGCTCGCTTGCAAAGCCCAGCGCATCCAGTATCGCGCCGACGGCGGAATTGTCGCCCACATACGCCGTCCGCAGGGCGTAGAGCGTCTCCGCGTCTGCCTCCGAGCCTGTCGTTTCCGTCGGCTTTGTCAGCAGGCACGCGCCGATGATGACCGCCGCGACGGCCAGCATGACCGCCGCCCACACTGCGGGCGTTCTGCCGCCCAGCACATTTTTCACACGCTCCCTGACCGCCGTTTCGCCGAACGCCAGCGGGCACACCGCCGCTATCCTCGGCTGCGCGGCACAGGCCACCAGTGCGCGGGAGTAGGCCGCCCGCTGCGCGGCGTCGGCGTTTCGCAGCACCGCCTCGTCACAGGCGTTCTCCATGTCCCGTCCCAGCAGGACATACGCCGCCCACAGCACGGGGTTGAACCAGTTCACCGCCAGCAGCAGAAACGCAAATGGCTTCGTCGCATGATCCCACCGCCGTATGTGGCATCGCTCGTGCAATAACACCTGCGGCAAATCCTCCGCCGAAACGCCCCACGGCACATAAATGCGCGGCGCGAAAACACCCAGCACAAAGGGTGTGCTCCAGCGGGCGCAGCGGTAGACATTGCCCTCTATGCGCTCCGCCTCGCGCAGGGCATACCGCATCCACAGCAGGCTCAGGAGCATGTAGAGCATCATGCACCCCGCGCCGATGACCCACAGCCACGGCAGATACCGCGCAAAATGAGCCGCACTCATGGCCGTATCGGAGGCGGTGGGAGCTTCCGTCTGCGCTGCATCATCGGCCGTTACCGGGACAGTGACATTCGGCTCCTCTCGCATCTGGCGATATACCCGCGTGACGGGGGCTTCCTGCGCCTGTAGGCTCACGGGGCTCTCTGCGGTCAGGCTCACCGGCAGTACCAGCCGCAGTGCCACCAGTGCCCACAGCAGGCACAGCGCACGGCGGGAGGCGCGTTTTCGCAGCAGCAGGCGCACCGCCATCACCGCCAGCGCGATCAGTCCCGCCTGCCAGCTCAGCTCCAGCACGGTGTTGAACAGCTTATCCATGGCTCTCCTCCTCGAACTTGTCGATCATCCGCCGCAGCTCGTTGGCCTGTGCCGCCGTCAGCCCCTTGCCACCCACAAAGGCGGTCAGAAAACCCGGCAGGCTGCCGCTGAAGTTCCGCTCCACGAAGGCGCGGCTCTCGGCGCGCTGCACATCCTCCCGATGCACGAGGGAGGTAACCACAGCGTTCTCCGTGTGTACCACGCCGCGCTCGGTCAGCCGCTTGATAACGGTGTAGGTCGTGGACTTCTTCCAGCCCAGCTCATCGGCGCACAGGCGGACAAGCTCGCTGCTTTTTACCGGCTCGTGCGCCCAGAGTATCTCACAGAATTTCAGCTCGCTGTCGAAAATCTTAGGGGTGTCCATAGGCAGTACCTCCTCGGTCAAATTGGTCGAATGTATTAGACCTGTTGCGCACAGTCTAACGCATTAGACCGAATATGTCAAGCAAATATTGATTACAAATCGGTGACAGCGGCGGCCTGAGGGTGGGCAATCCTGTCGCCGGTGCTGCGTATTCCCTCCCCCGTCGTTGACGGGGGCTTTTTCTATAAAAAAGATTTTACGCAAAAAAAGACGCCGCCCCATTACGGGCGGCGCAAGCGGGTGGGATATTGGAAAGCCTCCGACCACTATACTACACCATGCCGCAGCCCTTGTAAACAGGAGCTTTTGCCGCTTTCTGCCGAAAAGCATCGAATGCTGTCGGATTTGTACATTCTGCGAAATTTTTGTGAATTATTCACAAATTTACTCAAACCCTCTTTTCAAGCCGGGACATATTTGCTATAATCAGACAAGGATAAGGGGAACTCCCTCCCCGACCCTTGCACCGTTACCCGTTACGGAAAGGAGCAAACGCTATGAAGTTCACATTCGCCTGCAAGAAGATTTCCCTCAACGACTCCATCAAGGAATACGCCGAAAAGAAAATCAGTAAGCTGGACAGGTATTTTCCCGAGGAGGCAGACGCCTTTGTGACCTTTTCTGTGGAGAAGAAAAACCGCTGCGTGGTGGAGCTGACCCTCCGCGCCGCCAACGGCACGCTGTTCCGCGCAGAGACCGAGGATCCCGACGGCGATATGCGTTCCGCCATCGACGAGGCTGTCAGCTTCATCGACCGCCGTATCCGCAAGAACAAGACCCGTCTGGCCAAGAACCTGCGTGCCGACGCGCTGGTGTCCCCTGTTCCCGCCGAGTTCGATATGGTGGAGGACAACGACTTCGACATCATCCGCACGAAACGCTTCGCTGTCAAGCCAATGACCACCGATGAGGCGATACTGCAAATGAATCTGCTGGGGCACTCCTTCTATGTGTTCCGCAACATCGAGGACAACGCCATCTGTGTCGTCTACCACCGCAATAACGGCGGCTACGGCCTGATCGAGACAGAGGAGTAATATAAACACTATACGGAAAAGGACGCCGCAAGGCGTCCTTTCCGTCTGTCAAAGAGCCTCTGTTTTCGGCAAACGAAAGCAGGGATCCTTTGACAGGCGAAGCGAGAAAGCCACCCCTCGGGGTGGCTTTCCTGTGAAGTACAATGCGTTACTTCTGCTCCTGCTCGTAGGCTTCCTTCACGGCGACAGCCAGTTGGTCGGCGCAGGAGGTCGGCTTCATCCCGCAGGTGTTGCCCCGCAGCAGATGCTCGACCTGCGCCACGGTCATATTCTCCACCAGCTTGCCGATGGCCTTCAGGTTGCCGTTGCAGCCGCCCTGAAAGCACACATCGTGTACCCGATCGCCCTCCAGACGGAAGGTGATGTTGCTCGAACAGGTCTGCTTCGTCTTGTAGCTATGCTCCATGTCTGTCACTCCTTCGGTATTTTTATATAGTCAACGGGCTTTCCGCCCACGACTGTCACCTGATAGCCTGTCCCCGGCGCGACAGACCAGTCAAACCGTGTGCCGCCGAACCACTGCATCATAAAGCCCGCCGTCACGCCGCCGTGTATGACGCATACTGCGTCCTCGCCGGCATCGAGTACCGTCTGTATGGCGCGAAGACTCCGCGCCAGCACCTGCACCGCACTCTCGCCGTGGGGACACGGCCTGTGCTCGGCGTCCTCACACCACGCGACAAATTGCGGGTCGTGCTCCAGGTCGCCGGCATACGACCGCATCTCGAAGTCGCCGAAGTCCATCTCCCGCAGCTCCGGCAGCACCGTGTAGGGCACATCGCCGTACAGGGCGCGGAGCGTCTGCACGGTGCGCTGCAAGCCGCTGATATAGTAGTGCTCCGCCGTGGGATATACGCCGCGCAGAGCCATACGATGCAGCTCCTCCAGCGAATCCGGCAGCGCAGGGATGTCCGATGCGCCGTAGTAGAGATCGCGGCGGCTGCCCTCCGTTTCAGCGTGTCGCAAAAGTATCAGCTTCATTTCAAATCCTCCGCAAGACCGCAGAAAATGCGCGTCACGCGCTCCGCCTTTTTTGCAAGCTGCTGCAACAGCACGCCGTAGCGTTCCCGCCACGCCCGTTCCTCGCCGTCCATGGGCACGATGCCGCCGTTGACCTGCCGCGCAATGACCACCGCGTTTTCCAGCAGTGGCAGAAACCGCGATATATCCTCATTTCTGCGGCTCAGAGCCTCCAGATGGCGATAGCATTTGCAGCCCGCCTGCGGGTCGGAGACGGCAAGGTCGCAGACATCGTTTTCCGTCAGGCCGTATTTCTCCAGCGCGTAGGACAGCTTGCCCTGAAACGCGCCGCCGATGATCAGAATCATATCTACCTCCACAGAGCCAACGCCGCCGCGCCGCACAGCTCGCCCACTGTCAGCGCAAAGCCCGACACATCGCCGTTCATTCCGTCCAGCCGGCGGAAGCCGTACTGCACCGCCAGCCAGTAGCCCGCCGCCGCGATGAGCGGCGCAAAGCTGCCCCACAGCACGAGGGGAAGGACGCAGACCGCCGCCGATACAAGGGCGGCGAGCACCATGGGCGCGCCGCCGTGCGCCATCTCGCTGTACTGACTGGTGGCCATGGGGCGCAGCGTCAGCACCGCCAGTGCCGCGCAGGAGCGGGAGGAGACGGGGACGAGCAGCAGCGGCCAAAGAGGAATATCCTCCGCCGACAGGAACACTGCCCACTGGCACATGGCCAGCAGCACGAGGCAGATGACCGCGAAGGCTCCGCAGTGCGAGTCCTTCAGAATGCGCTGCCTTGCTGCGAGGTCGCGGCGGCTGAGCACCGCGTCGCACACATCCATATAGCCGTCCAGATGCATAAAGCCCGTCACCAGCCACGGCGCGGCGGCGCACAGCAGCGCACCCACGGGACGGGGCAGAAAGCCGCCCGCCCACGCGCACAGCACCCACACGCCGCCGGCAAGCAGCCCCACAAGGGGCAGACACGCCAGCATGTGCCGCCGCGCACTCTCACGCCATATTTTCTTCGGGCAGGGGATCGCCAGAAACATGCCCCACGCCATGAAAAAGCCGTATATCCAGTCAGACACGGGGCAGTTCTCCCTTCCACACGCGGGGCAGCCCCGCCGTCATTTCACAGACCGTATCGAACTCTGCCGCCAGCCCCCGGCAGATATGCGCCAGCGCACGGACATAGACCTCCGTCCAGTCCCGATAGTCCTCGCCGCCGTGCCACAGGTCGTCGCACACGGCGATAAAGTGTGCGGGATGGCGGCTGACGGTCAAGAGCTGGCGCAGGGCACGCTCACCCGCTGCGCCGTCCGGCTCCGCGTCGGGGAACATCTGCTCGGAGAGGCAGGCGGTCACGCTGTCGAACAGCACCGTGCCGCGCCGCTCAATGGCGGGCAGACCGTCGGGCAGGTCGAAGCTGCGCTCCACGGTGATGAAGCCCATGCCCGCCCTGTCCGCCGTGTGGCGGCGGATACGCGCCAGATCCTCGTTGTCGCGGGGGGTCATGGTCGCCCAGTAGTAGCGCGGCGCATCGCCCGACAGCGCGGCGGCGAGCTGCTGGGCACTTGAGCTTTTGCCGCTCTTGCCGCCGCCGATCAGCAGTATCCTCATGGCCTGTCCACCGTAAATGCGTCCACGGCGCGTATCTCATTCAGATAGTCGTCCCGGATGGCGGCCTCGGCAAAGGTCGCCATACCGCGCATCACGCCGCAGGCGGCCTCCAGCACGCGGAACAGCAGCGGGCAGCCGCTGCCCTCGCCCAGCCGCATACCGAGGTGCAGGCACGGCTCCTGCCCCAGCTCCCGCGCCGCCAAACGGTAGCCCTGCTCGTAGGAGTCGTGTGACAGGAACAGAAAACCGCTCGCCGCAGGGCACAGCCGCACGGCACACAGTGCCGCCGCTGCGGAGATGAAGCCGTCCACCACCGCAGGTACGCGCTCGTGGGCACAGCCCAGAAACGCACCTGTCATGGCGGCAATATCCAGCCCGCCCACGGCGCACAGCACATCGAGCACATCGTCGCTGTTTATGGTGCGCCGCTCCAGTGCGCGGCGCAGTACGGCCTTTTTGCGGGCGAAGCCCTCGTCCGTCAGGCCGCCGCCTCTGCCCGTGACGCTCTCGATGTCCGCGCCCGTCAGGGCGGCGAGCACGGCGGCGGAGGTACTGGTGTTGCCGATGCCCATCTCGCCGATGCCCAGCGCGGTCACGCCGTCCGCCCTCGCTTTTTCCGCCTGCTCGATACCGGCAGACAGGGCATCAAGCACCTCGCCGCGGGTCATGGCGTCCTCGCGGGCGATATTGCCCGTGCCGCAGCGCACCTTGCGGTCAAGAATGGCCACGGCGGGCACGGCGGCGGCAATACCCACATCCACCACCGTCACCTCGTCGCCCAAGGCGGCGGCCATGGCGGACATGCCTGTTTTGCGGTGCGTCATGTTCACCGCCTGCCGGAGCGTCACGGAGCGCGGCGCACAGGATACGCCCTCGTCCACCACGCCGTTGTCGGCGGCGAACACCGCCACGCGGCACCTGTCCATTTTGGGGCATAGCTGCCCTGTGATGCCGGACAGCCGCACGGAGATTTCCTCCAGCGTGCCAAGACTGCCGGGTGGCTTCGCCAGCTCCGCCTGCCGCCGCCTTGCTGCGGACATGGCGGCCGCGTCCGCCGGACGGACGGCGCATATATAGCTTGTCAGTTCTGCTTCGGTCATGGCATTTCCTCAATATAGCCCCGCTGCGCCAGCCATTGCAGGGACGGCAGGGCATTCTGATTCTCAATGGTAAAGGTGGCGTTCGGCGCGGCGCGGCGCACCGCGTCGATGACCTCCTGCATGGGGACAGTCCCCTCGCCGAGCGGCGAATGCAGGTCAGTGTCGCCCTGATTGTTGTGCAGGTGGACATGGCGCAGGTAGGGAGCCATCGGCGCGATCCACTCCTGCGGCGGTACTGTGCTGACGCAGGTGTTGGCGTGCCCTACATCGAGGCACAGCCCCAGCCGCGCATCGTCCACCTGCTCAGCGATGGACACCAGCGTGTCCGCCGACGGCTCCATGACATTCTCCAGTGCCAGCGTCATGTCCTGCGGAAGCTCAAGCAGCAGCTCACGCCAGAACAGCACGGACTGCTCCACATACCACTCGGGATAGTAGACATGGGGAATGAAGCCGCCGTGGAACACGAGGCGGCTGATGTGCAGTCTCCGCGCCGCGTCCACCGTCTGCCGGAAGCGGCGCAGGGCAGCCTGCCGCACCAGCGGGTCGATGGCGCAGGGGGCGAGCTCCGCGAACGGCGCGTGGAGCCACAGACGGTCGATACCCTCCGTGAGCTGCTGCGCGTGTGTCAGTGCGCCCGGCTTGTCCAGCATGGGCGCGTAGCAGAAGGCGATGGACTCATAGCCCACGCGCCACTGCCGCGCAAGAGTGGCGGCGCGGCTGTCCATGCCGGAGATATGGAGCTTTTCCTGTAGCGGGCAGTCCACGGCGCACACCTCCCTCACCCTGCGATATATGACATATTATAGCACGGCGCGGCAAAAAAGAAAAGCCCCGCAGGAGGGCTTTTATCTCCGAACACCATAATGCGGAGCACGACCGTGCTCCGCGCCTATGGTAGGAAGAGTAGATGAAAAAAGTTTCTTTTTAGCTTGCGAGTATAGAGTATCGCGTATATGTGAAGAAAATTCAGTTACAAATATTAAAATTTGGTTACAACTATTAAAAGTCTGTGAAACAATCCGCAATCTCCGGTGAATTCTTCGCGGAATCACCGCTTTTCGCCCGTAATGCACGAAAAAACGCCTGTAAAACAGCACTGCACTCCTCTGCGCAGATGCCGCCCACGAGCTGCGGCGGGCGGGGAAAGCCCTCCATGTACAGGTTCAGCACGCCGCCGCAGGCTCCCATCACGGCATCGCGGCTGCCGTAGAATACGCGGCGGATGCGGGCGTTGAGAATAGCTCCCGCGCACATCGGGCACGGCTCCAGCGTCACATAGAGGTCGCACTCGTCCAGCCGCCAGCTGTGCAGCATCCTGTTGGCCTGCGCCAGTGCCTCCATCTCCGCGTGGGAGGCGGCGGACTGCTTTTCCTCCCGCCGGTTGCGCCCTCTGCCGACAATCTCCCCGTTGCGCACGATGACGCAGCCCACGGGCACCTCACCGTGCGCTGCCGCCTCACGCGCCAGCGTGAGTGCCTGCTGCATGAAAAATTCGTGTTCCATGGCTATCCTTTCCGGGCGAACGCTGCCGCCCCTGTTTAACAGCGGTCATAATTGTGCAAACTGGACATACAATACCATTGAATGTGGAGGGGTACTCTATGGCAGGGAAAAGGCACGGCGCAGAGCAGGAGCTGCGGGAGCTGAAGCGCGAGCTGTACGACACCACGCAGGCACTGCGGGAGGCGTACACCCGCTTCGACCTCGTTTGCGACAACGACCTCATCGATGCGTGCATCTTCGAGATCAACGCGCTGAAGGCAAAGAGCAGCTATCTCCTGCGGTGCATCAAATCCCGCAGCGGGCAGACCGTGCCCTCGGGCATCCCGCAGGCGGTCATCGCGCCGTGTACGGAGCGAGCTGTGGCGGCAGAGCCGTGTATGGCGGCGGGAGCCATCAAGGGAGGGGAGATATGTCGGTCGTAGAGATCACCGCGGCGGGAGTGGCAGGACTGTTCCTGCTGGTGGCGGCGGTGCGTCTGCTGCACAGGCCGCTGAAGCTCGTGCTGCGGGTGGTGCTGAACAGCGGCTTGGGGCTGCTGGCCCTGTGGCTGCTGGACAGCACCGCCCCGGTGACCGGGCTGACGCTCGGCGTCAACTGGTTCAACGCGCTGACGGTGGGCGTTCTGGGCGTGCCGGGGCTGGGACTGCTGCTGCTCGTGAAGTGGGTGCTGGTGTAGTACATAGGGAGATCACTTCTCCATATTCTCCAAGTCCCACCCGTACAGCGGGTACCGCTGTACCGCGCCGAACAGCTTTTTCTTCAGGTCGGGATAGCGCGTCTCCAGCTGTGCCAGCAGCTCCTTGACCTCCTGCCGGCGGCTGTGCCCGTCCATGGGACAGGTGTTCCTCACCACGGGCAGCTCCAGCTTCACCGCCATACGGCGGATGTCCGGCTCCTGACAGTACAGCAGCGGGCGTATCTGCGTGATGCCCGTCCTGTCCAGATAGGTCACGGGCTGGAAGCACCCGATGCGCCCCTCGAACAGCAGGTTCATCAGCAGCGTCTCCACCGCGTCGTCGTAGTGATGCCCCAGCGCGATTTTGTGAATCCCCCGCTCCGTCAGTGCCGTATGCAGGCTGCCGCGCCGCAGCTTGGCGCACAGAGAGCAGGGGTTCTTTTCCTTTCGCTCGTTGAACACAATGTCGTACACCGGCACGGCGATGCGGGTATAGGGCACGCCCAGCTCCGCGCAGTAGTCCGCCACCGCCGAAAAGTCCATGTCGGGCATCCCCGTTTCCAGCGTGATGGCCTCCACGCCAAACGGCTTGGGGTAGAACGAGCGCAGACGCGCCAGCGCGGTGAGCGTGAGCAGGCTGTCCTTCCCGCCGGAAACGCCCACGGCGACCGTCTCGCCCGCGTCGATCATGTTGTAGTCCTCCACACAGCGGCGGACAAGTCCGAGGATATGCTGCACGGTAATGCCTCCCGAAAAATGAATTTGCGATTTGAGGAATCAAGAGAAATCGTGAGAAAACAAAAGAAAACGCGATGCATTATTGCCGTAAATCAATTCGCTGTTGACAACGCGGCAGGGCTGTGGTATAAATAATCCTGCGCGTTGTGCGCGTTTTCCCTGCCCTGATTGTAACAAGGGTGCGTGAAAAAGTAAAGCATACATTATATAAATTGGAGGAAGATCACCATGTCCACTTTCATGGCAAACAAGGCCAACATTGAGCGCAAGTGGTATGTCGTGGATGCCGCCGGCAAGCCTCTGGGCAAGACCGCCGTCATCGTCGCCGACCTGCTGCGCGGCAAGGGCAAAGTCACCTATACCCCCCACGCCGACTGCGGCGATAATGTTATCGTCATCAACGCGGGTAAGGCCGTGCTGACCGGCAACAAGCTGGAGCAGAAGTATTACCGCACCCACTCCGGCTGGGTGGGCGGCCTGAAGGAAACGAAGTACCGCATCCTCATGCAGGACAAGCCCGAGCTGGCCATGCGCGTGGCCGTGCGCGGCATGATGCCCCGCAACATCGTCACCAAGGATTCCCTGAAGCGTCTGCACATCTACGCCGGCGAGCAGCATGAACATGCCGCTCAGAAGCCCGAGCTGGTCAAGTAAGGAGGAAAAAGAGAATGTATCAGTCTAAGAATCCCTACAAGTACGGCACCGGCCGCCGCAAGTCCTCCGTCGCCCGTGTACACCTGTTTGAGAACGGCACCGGCTCCATCACCATCAACGGTCGCAGCATCGACGAGTATTTCGGCCTTGAGACGCTGAAGATGGTCGTCCGTCAGCCCCTGAACGCCACCAACACCTTGGGCAAGGTGGACATCGTTGCCACCGTCGAGGGCGGCGGCGTGTCCGGTCAGGCCGGCGCACTGCGTCACGGCATCAGCCGCGCCCTGCTGCTGGTCAACCCTGAGTACCGCGCCATCCTGAAGAAGGCCGGCTTCCTCACCCGCGATCCTCGCATGAAGGAGCGTAAGAAGTACGGTCTGAAGGCCGCCCGTCGTGCTCCGCAGTTCTCCAAGAGATAA